>CAZUTB010000070.1:0-7795 GCA_964622905.1 uncultured Oscillospiraceae bacterium
CGCTTGTTTATACTCGCCGTTTTCGGCATTCGGGTCGCCAGCCCCAAGAACCGCGAGATACTTGAATTCGGGCAGCTCGGCTATTACAGGCTTGCGCGGAGGCATATAGAATTCCTTATATTCCTTTTTGAAATCAAACGGCATACGCTTACTCCCCTATTTGGCGAAGCAGCGTTAGATTCACCCACATTACGGGACGAACCGACGTTGTAGTGAAATTTACAATATAGCCCTCGCGCTCAACAGAGCCGTCCATAAGGATTCTGGCGGCGTAGCGCTCGGTATAGCCCGGGCTGCGCAGCCACCATGGCGCATACGAATCCTCATCCGCGTTAGCGCCGTTAGCGATTGCATATGGCGTTGCCTTTGCCCTGCGCGCGTCGTCCGTCGTCAGCAGCTCGTCAATTTCCTGAATATTAAGGCAGAAAAGCTTATCGTTGGTGTATGAGCCGCCCTTTATGCTGAACGAGGGGTTCATCGGGTTTTCAACCTTGGTTACAAGAATCGCGGAGCGCTCCTCGGCGGAAAACGCCTCCTTATAGAAATCATCGTTCAGCCACGCGCGGAGCGAGCATTTAGCCCATGTCATCTTTACATAGCCGTTGTTGTACTTGAGCCTCTCAAGCAGATACTCGGACATGAGCATCGCGTTTTCGCCGTCGCGCTTCAGGATAATCCATGTTATCGGTTCAGCGCCGTTAGCCTTATCGTTGTCCTGCTCATACGCGCCCATTGTAATAATACCGCCTACGGAATAGCTCGCTTCCTTATTCGCAAGCTCCGCCTTTTCCGCAGAATCCTTATAGCCCGCTATCGCGCCGAATTTTTCAGCCGCGGAAGCGAAATTGCCCGCGTCAAACTCGGAGGCTGCCGCAAGGTAAACTTCCTCGTAATACGCGTCGCTCTTGGTTTTCGCGTCAAGGTAATCGCCCGCAAGACCGTAGGCGTAGCGCGCCTTATCGGAATCGCCGCTGTTTTCGCACTCTGCGGCAATAGCGTATATTTTCGCCTTTGCGCTTTCACTCGTGCCGAACACAGAGCAGATTTGCAGCGCCTTGTCGATATCTCCGCTTTCAAGATAGCGGTCCGCAAGAGCAAGAGTGGTTTCCTCCGCTCCCTCCGCGCTTCCCGCCTTGATAAGCCAGTCCTCAGCATCAGCAAGCGAAAGCGCCGAAACGGCAGCCTTGGCGTTTTCCGCGGCGCAGCTTTGCGCGCGCGAAGCGGAATCGCGATAGTCCGCAAGCGCCGCGAAAGCCTCGTATGCGGAGATGCTGTCGCCGCTTTCAAGCGCCATTTCGGCAAGCTTGTATGAGCATTCCTTTACCATATTCTCACTTTTCAAATTGCCGCCGATTGCGCTGAAAGCATCCTTTGCGCCTGCATAATCGCCTGCGTCATAGAGAAGCATTGCAGCCTTGAAATCGCAGTCCGAAACGCGCGCGGCGCTGTCCGAATAATCTCCGAGCGCGAGGAAGCGCTCCCTTGCTTCGTTTATGCTTCCCTCGGAATACAGCGCCTCGGCGAATCTGTACTCGCATTCCTTCACCTTTTCGGCGCTGTCGGAATAATCTCCAAGCTCGAGGAACGCGTCCTTTGCCTCGGAAAAATTATCGGCACTGAGAAGCTTGTCCGCCAGCCTGTAATCGCACTCGTTCATCAGCTCTTCCGCGCCGCTGTAGGAGGCTATTCCGCTCAAAACGCTCTGCGCCCTGCTGTAATCGCCCTTTTCCACAAGGCTCTTTGCCTTGCGGTAGAGCGCGTCCTGCGCGTATTCGGCGCTGTCAAGATATCCGTCAAGGCTTGAATAGATTTCTGCGGCAGCGTCAAATTCGCCGTCGGCAACTAGCTTCACCGCCTGCTTATACGCGGTTTCGTTCAGCTTATCATCCGAATCCTTATAGCCGGAGTCAAGGGCAAAAAGCGCCTTTGCGCCGTCAAAGTCATTTGCCTCAAGGCATTCTTGAGCCTTTTGATAAATGCATTCGCGCGTATCCGAATAGTCTATGGCAGGAGATAGTATGCGCTCGGCGGCAGTATAATCGCCGCTTTGCAGCTTCTGCTTTCCAAGCTCGAAATTTCTCTCAAGGCTGCCCTCATAATCGGGAATTGCAAGATAAAGCGCGGAAGCGGCAGCCGCGTTGCCCGCGGAAGCAAGCGCCTCGGCGTTTGAGAAGATGAAAGCATCCGCATCGGCATTCCTGCCAGCAGAGCGGTAGACCTCCGCTCCCGCAAGCACATCGCCCTTTTCGGCATAGCTAGCGGCAAGCTTGTCATATGCGCCCGAAACATACTCCGCAGAATCCTTATAGCCTTGCAGACTTCCGAAGCATTCTACGGATTCCTGAACCTTACCCTCCGAGAAAAGCGAGAGAGCGCGGCGATAATCGCATTCCTTTACCATTTCGGCGCTCATAGAGTAATCGCCAAGCGATAAGAAGCGCGCCTTTGCCCCGTCATAATCCTGCTGCTCAAGCAGCGCCTGTGCCGCCGAATACTCGTCCGTATATTCCTTCAGAAGCTCGGCGGAATCCTTATAGCCGCCAAGCTTTGAAAGCATTTCCGCCGCTTCCGAGTTTCTTCCCTCGCCCCTTGCGATAAGAGCAAGGCGGTAGTTACATTCATTGGTAAGCGCCTGCGTTTCCTGAGAATCGCCCATCAGGAGCAGTATTTCCTTTGCCTTGCCTATGCTGTCAATGGTATTTTCCTCGATAAGCGCAGAAGCGCGCGAAACGCGAAGCGCTGTAAGCTCATCAAGCGCGCCCTCGATGTTTTTATCCGCAAGGATGCCGAGAAGCCACTCGGAATACTCGGAGTTTCCTGCGGATGCCGCTTCCTTAGCCGCAGTGAGCGCCTTATCCGCGCCCGTTTCCGCGATAACAGAGTCAAGCTCCGCCGCCGCCTCGCTTTGCTTTTCCACGTCAAAAAGCGCCTTGATATTGTCGAATCTTCTCGCTTCCTTTTCACTCGCAAGCGAATCTATGCGTGCAAGGCTGTCCTTGAAATCGGGAATCGACGCATACGCAGAATACGCTCCGTCAAAATCGCCGTTGCCCTCCAAGAGCCGCGCGCCGCAGTATATATAGCTTTCCTTGCTGTCAAGGAAGCCGCCGAGCGCCGAGAAAGCGTTTGCCGCGCCCTCGAAATCGCCGCTGTCGCAAAGCCCTGCCGCCGAAATATAGGCGATATACTTAGCGCTGTTTTCGTAGTCGGAAACTTCGGTGAACAGAGCCTGCGCTTCCTCGTACCTTCCCTCGTCAAACAGGTTTCTGGCGTCGCCGTACTTTTCCGTTTTATTCTCTCCGGCGCAGCCGCACAGCAGGAAAAGCATGAGCATAATAAGCAAACCTAAACGCAAGCGTTTCTTCATCAAAACAGCCTCCTAAGCCGATAATATTAACCACAGGAATAAGCAAATTATAGCACATTTAAACAGCACGGGCAACAAACGGAGAATCAGACTATTTCGTCGATTCTTCCCGCCTGAATATAGGGTATGTTCCGCTTTATTCTCTCGTCGTCCCAATCCCACCACTTCATTTGGGTGAGGCGAGCGATGGTTTCATCGTCATACCTTTTGCGAATCTGCTTTGCCGGAACTCCGCCGACGATGGTATAGGGCGGCACATCCTTTGTGGCAACCGCTCTTGCTCCGATTATTGCCCCGTCGCCGATGGTAACGCCGGAAAGCACAACGGCTTCATAGCCAATCCACACATCGTTTCCTATAACAATATCGCCCTTATTATCCCATGAATCGGCAACATGAGTCTTGTCAAGCTCCCACTCCTCAAAGAAAAGCGGGAAGGGATAGGTCGAAAGCGAGGAAAGCGTATGGTTCGCGCTGGTGAAGATGAACCGCGCTCCGCAGGCAACCGAGCAGAATTTGCCGATAATGAGCCTGTCGTGATTTATAGGATAATGATAAAGTACATTTTTCTTCTGAAAATCCCTCGGGTCGTTCACAAAGTCGTTATACATCGAATAATCGCCGACAATTATTGACGGGTCGGTGATAACATTCTTGAGATACACGGTCTGATTATCACCCGTCCTCGGGAAAACCTTATCGTTCATATTTCCCTCCTTATGTAAATATCAAAGCACTATATCGCCGATTCCGAAGCCCTTCGGCATTTCCTCTTCCTCTATAAAGCGGAAGCTTTCGTCCTTGAGGATTGGCAGGAAAGCGGCGAAAGGCACGCGGTCAAACTCGCTCGCGTAGCTTGTTGCGCCGAACCAGCCGCCTTCCTTAGCTTTCAGGTTCAAATCACGCGCGAACTTGGTGCGGTTTGAGCAGTCATGCACAGCGATGTCAAAGCCCTCGTCCTCAGCCTGCTTCATCAGTTTCAGCGTAAGCACTCTGCTGTAAACGGGCGAAACATAGCCATGCCTGTACATATAAAGGTTCTCGCCCTCGTAGTTCGCAATATTGTTGGGATTCAGGTGCAGCTCAGCGCAGTTGATGAAGTCAAGCTGCGTTGCCAGAATTGCATGCTTCTTTTTTTGGAACGCCGCGAAAAACTCGGGAGTCATCGGCGTTTCGATTCCGACCATCGGTATATAATTTTTCGCAAGTCCTATATTTCGTATAACCAAGTCCGACGTTTCGGACGCGCCGAGATTGAAGCGAAGCTCGTCAAGCCCGCTTTCGCCTAAGGCGCGGAGGTTCTCCTCGTTTGCGAACGTTCCGTTGGTATACATATGCTGGTATACTCCCGCTTCCCTGAACGCCCTTATTATCGGGTAATACTTCTCTATCTCCATGAACGGCTCAAGATAAACATAGGAAACGCCGGTGGGCTTTTTCTGCGTGGAAAGCAGCAGCGGAATATCCTCAACGCGGTATTTCGCTCCGCCTATCTCCCACATTCCCTCGCCGATGGGCGGCTGAACATCCATTTCTCCAAAGTCGTAGCAGAATTTACAGTTAAGATTGCAGCGGTTCGTTTTCCGTATAGCGCAAAGCCCCGTTCCCATAAGGCAGGAGCGGCAGCCCTTAGGGAATTTAGAGTCATTTCCCACATAATAGGTTCTTCCGTTAAGAGTTTTAAGTCCCTTGATTTCTCCCATAAGACGGCTTTGCTCATTCTCGGTCGCTTCTTCTATCTGGGAAATCACGGAATAGATAATTTCCTGCTGATGGGGAAGTATCTCCTCATCCTCGGGCAATGAAGCAAAAAACGAAAACCATGAAAGAGCGTCCTTTTTGGATATCTTCATTCGGCGGCTCCTTAAACACACGCTAAGCGCGAGTAATCGACAAGCTATTGTAGCACAAAAACGCGCAGTTGGCATTACAATCCTTGCAAAAGCCCGCAAACAGATAACAAAATGAAGGAAAAGCGGCAAAAAGGCAGAATAGCAATAAACTAACAAAATCGCGTTTCAGGAGGATTTATGAAATACTATTCATGTCAGGACGCGCCGATAAAGCTTTACGGGCTGTGCGCGGAGGCTCTGCCCGAGCATTTTTACAGGCTTCCGCCGGAGCTTATCGAAAGGCTCGGCGGCGGAGTAAAGGACAGGGCGATGCTCCCGATGGGCGGAAGAGTGCGGTTTCGGACCGATTCCGAAAGCATCGTTATCAAAGCGACCCTCAAGACCAATAAGATTGACTGGGCTGTTCCTCTCTCCTGCTCCGCAAACTCAACCGTGCTTATCGGCGAAACGAAAAGCCTGCGCCTTGCGGGGCTTGCGGGTCCGCACGACTATACCTCGCTCTATACCGAAAGCACAATAAGGAAAAAAGCGGGAGTTACGGAGGACGTTGCTATATACCTTGAGCGCAACGAAATCCTGGAGAAAATGGAGATAGGAATTGACGACGGCGCGAGCCTTGAAGCGCCTACGCCCTACGCGATAGAAAAGCCGATTCTATACTACGGCTCGTCTATAACCGAGGGCGGCTGCGCAACAAGAACGTCAAACGCGTATGTCGCGCTTGTAAGCGCATGGCTCGATGCGGATTTCGTCAACCTAGGCTTCTCCGGCGCCGCAAAGGGCGAAGCCGAAATTGCGGAATACATCGCAGGGCTTGATATTTCAGCCTTCGTATATGATTACGACCATAACGCGCCTACGGCAGAGCATTTGGCGAAAACGCACGAGCCGTTTTTCCGCATAATCCGCAGAGCAAAGCCCGATTTGCCCGTGCTAATGCTTTCCCGCCCGGGAATGGATGACTATACAGAGGATTCGGCTGCGCGCGCGGCGATAATACGCAAAACCTATGAAAACGCGCTGGCGGCAGGCGATAAGAACGTAGCCTTTATACAGGGAAACGAGCTGTTCGGCTCCGGAGAGCGCTCAAGCTGCACGATAGAGGGCTGCCATCCGAACGACCTCGGCTTCATGCGAATGGCAAAGCGTGTCTATCCGGAGCTTAAGAAGCTGATGAAGGTATAAAGCTGTATATGACAAAGCACGCCCGTTCGGAAATTGCTCCGAACGGGCGCGCTTTATTGGTTCAGCAGTAATCAGTTTCAGATTTTACAAGATATTTCTTTTGAAATTATTGAACCTGAACGCTTGAGGGTGATGTTGTCGTCATACTGCTCGAGGGGGACATGGACATCAGGTTAGTCATTAGGTTGGTTATCAAGGTAGCGGTATCCTCGGGCATTGCCGCCATAAGGTTTGCTACTACGCGCATAGCTCCGACCTGTATGGAGGTGGCAAGCGCGGTCTGCGTTTCTTCATCCATCTCCTGAGTAATCTTAATCTGCTTCATATCGGATATATCGGCATTCTTGATGGTTTCATCGGTGGGCGCGGCGCTGAGGAGCAGCGAAAGCGCGGTTTCCGTGGAATCGCCAATCTTGATGCCAAGGCTCATGTCAAGGCTCTTATCCGTGGCGGATATATACAAGGGCATTGAAAGCATTTTCTGCTCCGCGCCGTTATTCACGGAATACTCAGTCTCTTCGCCGGTAACAAGCGCGGTGAGCGCTTCCGTGTTTACGATTGCTGTAACCTGTGTTTCGGAGCGTGTACCGCTTACAAGCTTGTCGTTCTCGTCAAAGGAGCCGACAGCTTCAACTGCGGTAAGCGTTACAGTGCTTGCGCCATCCGCATCCACTGCGGGAGCGTTCACGGCAACATCATAGATAAAGCCGAAACCATTCGCAACAAAGCGAAGCGCATACTTGACATTATCGCCTTCGGTTTTCTTGGTGAAGCGAAGGATGTTAGTTTCATCGACATCAATGGAAATGTAAGAAACGGAATCACCGACAATAACGGTCATATTCTCGGTGAAAGCAAACTTGGCAAGGGTTTCTTCACTATTCCAGTAGGCTTCATATTCAGCCATCTTGCTATTGTATTCCTCGGCAGAATTAATGCCGGTAAATGAAGCGGCGGAAACAAGAAGGGCATTCAGCTTTTCATCCGCGGAAGCACGCTTTACAAGGGTCTGCATCAATTCGCAAACCTTTGCGGCGGGCAGCTCCGCAGTAAGCTTCTTTACGCCTGTATCATAGGAAGGGTCTTCAAAGGTGCCTTCCTCGGTCTTAACAAGGCTTTGATTTGCCGCCACCCAAGCGTGGAAATCCTCGAAATACGGATTAAGGATTTCAAGAACGCCATTTAACTTAGAAAGAGCGTTCTCAAGAGCAGTTTCATCGACAATGCTCGACGCCGCGGAAGCATCGAAGACAAACGCCGTATTGGATATGGCGTTGCTCGTAAGAGCGATTCCATCGGCGGTTTTATCCGCCTGAGCGGTGAAGAAATCCTTGTTATTCAAGGTGGATTTCAGCAAAATGCTGTCGGCGTCAGTCGTGAAGGTTATGGA
>CAZUTB010000071.1:0-362 GCA_964622905.1 uncultured Oscillospiraceae bacterium
ATCTTCTTATTGTCGATATTTATAAACCCATTATGCATAAAGTAATGCACATAGGGCTTGCCGGTAGCGCCCTCGCTCTGCGCAATCTCGTTCTCATGGTGCGGGAAAAGCAGGTCGCGCCCGCCGGCATGAATATCGAAGGTTTCGCCGAGATAGGTCATGCTCATAGCGGAGCATTCGATGTGCCAGCCGGGGCGACCCTTGCCCCAAGGGCTGTCCCACGAAGGCTCGCCGGGCTTTGCCGCCTTCCAGAGCGCGAAATCCATCGGGTTCTTTTTAACGTCGCCTACCTCGATTCTCGCTCCGCTCTTCAAATCGTCCATGGCTTGTCCGTTAAGCTTGCCGTAGGCGGGGAACTTTTT
>CAZUTB010000071.1:372-7772 GCA_964622905.1 uncultured Oscillospiraceae bacterium
AATATACATCCCCGCCCGCCTGATATGCAAGCCCCTTATCCATAAGGCGCTCGATAATGGAAATTATCTGCGTAATATGCTCGGTGGCTCTTGGATGCACGGTCGCGGGGCGGATTCCGAGCTTTTTCGCGTCCTCAAAATACGCCTTTATGAAGCGGTCGGCAAGCTCGCCAATCGTGATTCCTTCCTCGTTCGCGCGCTTAATCATCTTATCGTCAACGTCCGTAAAGTTTTGAACGAACGTCACCTTATAGCCGCGGAACTCAAGATAGCGGCGAAGGACATCGAAAACGACGAACGGGCGCGCGTTGCCGATATGGAAATAATTATATACAGTAGGACCGCAGGCGTATATCTTAACCTCGCCCGGGGTTATCGGAACAAGCTCCTCCTTTGTTCTGGTAAGACTGTTGAAAACCTTCATTTTGCTTCCTCCTTATTACGGGTAGTCATCTTAAGCTGCTCAAGCTCTTTTTCAAGCGCCTCAACGCGCGCAAGCATCGGGTCGGGCAGGTTTATCTGGTCAAGGTCGATTTCCTCTACGCGGACATTCTGCTTTTTCACAACTCTGCCGGGGTTGCCAACCACGGTACACTCAGGCGGAACATCCCGCAGAACGACTGCGGCAGCGCCTATCTTCGAGTGGTCGCCGATGGTGATAGGTCCAAGCACCTTTGCGCCCGCGCCGACTGTCACATGGTCGCCTATCGTCGGGTGGCGCTTGCCGACATCCTTGCCGGTTCCGCCAAGGGTAACGCCCTGATACAGGGTAACATCGTCGCCGATTATCGCGGTTTCGCCGATTACAACTCCGTCGCCGTGGTCGATGAAAAAACGCCTGCCAATCTGCGCTCCGGGGTGAATCTCGATTCCCGTCTTATGCCGCGCCCTCTGGCTCACAAGCCTTGCGCGTAGGAAATGCCCCTTCTCGTAGAGCCTGTGCGCCCGCCGATAAGCCCTTATCGCCTTAATGCTCGGGTAACACATCAGAACCTCGAAAAAAGAGCGCGCCGCAGGGTCACGGGTTCTGACCGCCTCTACATCCTCGCGAAGCTGGTCGATAAAGCGCATAGGCATCCTCCTTTTAGAATAAATAAAACGGGCGCACCATCATCAAAGACGGTCTGCCCGTGGTTCCACTTTGTTTCAGAGCTTTCGCTCCCTCAAAAGGCATATAACGCCGCCAACGCGCCGAAGAATTTCCGCTTCGGGGCTCACGGACGCACTTCCCTGCCGACGCTTCGGAAACGCTTTCAGCCGATGACGCTTCTCTCTTTACCGCGCGCGGCGGGTACTCTTCCGCTCCCTGCCGATAGGATATTATATGCCCCGCATTTAAGATTTGTCAACAGGGAGTTGCGGGGTTAGTGAAAGGTATTGTTGTGAGGTTGCTGCGGGGGTATTAAGCAGACTTCTTGAGCGGAATTGGTTTCAATACCATTGGTCTACTAAGCTGACGAGTTATCGCCGTTGACGTAAGCGTTCTTATAAATCTTACCATCTGTGATTGTCTGAACACCTGTCACGCGCTTTAGGCAGTCGTATGCATACCGCACAGTTTGTCCATTGGGATGTTCGCTTGTGATAATGCCGGAATAAACTCCCTTGCAAATAGTCATCTTCCAGCTCATCTGGCAAAATTATCTAATCCGGTCGGCGCGACAGTATGTCCTTCTGAAAAGGGTCTTGCTTCAATATACATACATTCTATCATCATTTCACCGTTTGAACTATCCATATAAACGTATAAGCTAGTGTCCGGATCCATAACCAGTAGATAATTCCTTTCATCGCGTTCGTTTGGAAACCCGATTTCTTTCCATTTGGGTTCGCAAAAGTTGTTGTACTTAATATCATACACACCGGACAAACAGATATCATCATCAACACGATAATAGCCGTCTTCTCCGCAATACTGACTCCCTGATTCTCCTTTCAATATTAAGTCCCACACGGGAGAAACGACATACTCTCCCGCCGTATTAATGATACCATATCGCGTTCTTTCTTCGCGATAGACTTGAACAACGGCAACATTATTGTTATAAAATGATTCAACTTTTGCAAACTTTGGCTCAATCACAATTTTCTTGCCTTTCTTATATCCCCACAGTCCGTCCGCTTCAAACGGAGTCAGCTGCGAATCCGCTAACGCTGCCATCATTGGCACAAGTAATAAAAGAATCAAACAAATAACCGCTAACCTTTTCACAGAACTCACTCCTTTTCGTGATGAACACGCATTAATACGTATAGTCAGTCATCCTCAACAGTCCACTTCATAAATTCCCAGCTTGGTGAATCATAATCAACAAACGATAGTAACCCATAAGAAACAAAGCCATTTCCAGTTCTCGGATCTGTTCTGAACAAATCAGAAATATGCACGCCCTTGGAAGGAGTCGATTCTATTACTGCATTTTTATTACAGCCTAGTTCTCCAATATTTCTCTTTGGTTGTCGTGTGCTCATGAAACATCATTTATTAGATAGAAGACAGAATCTTTTCGTGAACTTCGGCTCTGACGAAAGAGCGTTACGTGAAACCCTAATATTGGCATATTGCGTTTTAGTTTTTCTGTTATTTGCCTTTGCTTTTACATCTAAACCACATTATGTTACACATAGCACATCATAAAATCCAAGTGTTGTAAAGACAATATTTCACGAATATGTATTTATTGCACATTTGCGCCCTCAAGCAGAATTTGCCGCTCGCGATTAAGCGCCGCTAGGATGGCGTCATCATCGCTGACTCTGACTGTTTCATCCATAAGAATATTCGCGTATTCGCCATCCTCAGGCTCCTCCGGCGGGTGCTGGGCATCAGTGACAATAATTCGTACCTCGTCAAGGTATGTGGAAACGGTATACTTACCATCCTCAAACACAGTCTCCGCTCTTTCGTAGGACGAGGCGGTTCTAATAAGCTTCAATTCGCCGCCATCCCAGCGATACAGCTCCATATCATTAAGCGCGCCCGCATAGCCGTTTACCGCATGGCTCAGCACAAGCCCGCGCTCACTGTCAAGCACGTAATTCCATATGATTTCCGTTGCGGGAAGGTAGCCCGAATCCGTTTTGACAAAGAAAACATAGCCGCTGTTCTGCGCGCCCATACGCGTCAGTGCGACTATGTCATCTATTCCGTCGAAATTAACGTCCTCGTACTTCACAAAATCGGCTTCAGCCCAACTTGTGTAGTAAAGCTCGTCGCCGTTTTCGGCAATGTATTTCCTTATACAGAGGTCGTCGCCCGCATAGCCGACGATTTCGGCAAGCGCAGACGCCGGCAGCAAGAGGATAATCAGAAGCAAGAATAGCTTTTTCACAGTCATTTCTCCTTAGCATAAGCATTCATGCTAATACAACGCCTGTGAAAGCCAATATGCTGCATTTTTAAAGGCTGAGGATTCGCGCGGCGGTATGCGCGTCCTCGCTTATCTGCTTTTCAAGCTCGGATTTATCCGCAAATTTACGCTCAGGACGAAGGAATGAAATGAACGAAATTCGCGCCTCGCGCCCATAGAGGTCAAGCCGCTCGCCCAGAAGGTTCACCTCGAGCGTAAGCCCGCCCTCCGGAAGCGTGGGATGCAAGCCGAGATTCATAACCGCGGGATGACGCACTCCGTCAACCTCGGCGTAAGCGGCATATACTCCCAGCCGCGGAAGAAACTGGTCGGGACGCAGGCTGACATTCGCGGTGGGGAAGCCCATAGTTCTCCCCTCGCCCTTGCCGCTGACAATTTTGCCGCATATTTCAAAGGGGCGTCCGAGCATCTTCTCAGCCGAAGCCGCATCGCCCAAGGTGAGCAGGCGCTTGATTTCGGACGCGCTGACGCTCATTCCGTCAATCTTTTTCTCGTCGATAACATGAACGCGGTAGCCGAAGCGGGTTGAATAATCCGAAAGCATTTCGGGATTTCCCTCGCCGCCGCGCCCGAAGGTGTAATTATAGCCGATAACTATGTGCAGAGGTCTGAATATATGAACAAGGCGGCGAAGATACGCAAGCGCGCCCGTTTCGGCGGTTTTTTCGTCAAACGGGTAGAGATACGCGTCCGTAACGCCGGTTTCCGCAATTTTAGAAAGCCGCTGATTGAGCGACTGGAGCGTTGGATAAGGCTTGCCCGTCAATACGGACTGCGGATGGCGCGGAAAGGTAACGCAAACAGACGCAACCCGCTCATGCACGGCAAGGCGCGCGCATTTTTTCAAAAGCTCCTGATGCCCGATATGAACGCCGTCAAACATTCCCAGCGCAATCGCGCTTAAATCATAGAGCTTTTCGCGCTTTGATATATGCATATCCTTGAGCGCATCATTGTTCCTGATGCCGGAAATTACCTTCATTTTCTCAGCCCCGTTTGGTCTATAAGCGCCGCGAAGCGCCAGCCGCTTTGAGTGCGGTGCATAAGCCCCGCGAATATTCCGTTTGCATAAGCCCTTCTCAGCTCGCCCTCTGCTCCGCTCTCCGCTTTATCTGCGGGAAGCGGGCAGCCGTTGGCGACAGAGAACAAATTCTCATCGGGTATATCAAGGCGCGCAAGCGCGGAAAAAGGCATATCCGGCGGGAGCAGAAGCTCGCCCTGCTCGCCGCGCTCCGCCTTTTCCGCAAGCTGCTCAAGCGTTACCGCGTTCTCTGTATTGAAAACGCCGCTCTCAGTCCTTACAAGATATGACATATGAGCGGGGCAGAGAAGCGCCTTGCCCAAATCATCGCAGATGGTGCGGATATAAGTCCCCTTTCCGCAGGAAACGGCAAAGCGGAAGGAGGTCTCACTCAGCTGCGCAATTCCGTCCACAGAGTATATCTCAACCTCGCGCTCCGGAACGGCGACCGCCTCACCGCTTCTGGCGAGCTGATAGAGCCGCTTTCCGTTAACCTTGACGGCGGAAAACGCGCTGGGCGTCTGCGTCCTTCTTCCGCAGTAATCGCGCAAAGCCTGCTCGACGCTTTCAAGCGAGGGATAATTTTCGCCCCGCTCAAGCACGGTTCCCTGCGCGTCCTCGGTATCCGTGCTTTCGCCGAAGGTTACAACGGCGTGATAGGTCTTTATCTTATCCGAAAGGTAATCAAAAAGGCGGGTTGCGCCGCCAATCATAACAGGCAGAACGCCTGCCGCCTCGGGGTCAAGCGTTCCCGCGTGACCAACCTTATCGCCGTGAAACGCCCTTCTTGCGCGGACTACAACATCGCTTGAGGTCATCGCGGGCGGCTTCAAAATGTTCAGGAAGCCGTTCATTGCGCGTCCTCCTGCGGATTCGCTTCTCTAAGCTCCTCCGCAAGCGATTTTTCCATAATTTCCGCCGCCTCGCTGAGCGGCTTTAGGATTGTACAGCCTGCCGCAAGCTCATGCCCGCCGCCGCCGAACTTAAGCGCTACGCGCGCAACGCTGCACGGCTGCTTTGCGCGGAGGGAAAACTTTGTTCCTCCGTCAGTTTCTCTTGCCAGCGCCGCGAGATAAACTCCCTCGGTATCAATGCCGTAATTTACCAAGCCGTCAACGTGCTCCGGCTTTGCGCCGCACTCGTCCATTTCGCCTTGGGTAATGGTTATCAGCGCGATTTTTCCGTCCGAAACAAAGCGGATGGAGCCCAGCGCCTTGCCAAGCAGAAGCACATGGCTTTTATCCATTTCACGGAAAAGGCGCGAGGAAAGCGAGGTGAGCGGAAGCCCTGCGCGCATAAGCGCGGGCATCATCTCAAACGCGCGGTCGTCCGTATTCCTGAACATGAAATTGCCGGTATCCGTGCTGACTCCCGTATAAAGGCACTCCGCTATTTCGCGGGTGAGCGGAACGGAAAGCCTGCGGAGCATATCATAGATAAGATACGCCGTGGCGCTCGCCATTCCGTCAACGTAATTCAGCTCCGCAAACCTCGGATTAGTTTCGTGATGGTCAATCTCAGCGCGCTTTTTTACAGCCGAAAACAGCTGATAGCAGGCGCCCATGCGCTTTTCATCGCTGACATCAGTGGAAATCGCAAGGTCAAAGCGCTCCGGAGAAACGCCCTCGCCGGTGGTGACGCTCTTTATTCCCGACATATAGCGGTAAACGCGCGGCATAGGGTCAACGCAGAACGCCTCGGCTCGTATTCCGAGCGAGATAAGGGCGAGGCGAAGCGCAAGCGCGCTGCCTATCGTGTCCCCATCCGGATTGACGTGCATGAAGATAGCTACGCTTTTAGCGCTCCTAAGCGCCTTTGCGACAGCCTCCGCATCCCTCTCAAGCGGGTTATTCATCGCTTTCTTCCTCCGAATCCTCTCCTGCGCTGCTGACTGCCGCTTCCTTAAGCACCTCGGCGATATGCGCGCCGTACTCGATATTCTTATCAAGCACGAAAACGGGCTGAGGCGCCGCGCGAAGCAGGACGCGCTTTGAAAGCTGGCGGCGGATAAAGCCCGAAGCGCTCTTTAGCGCCTCCATCATCGGCTCGCGCTTATCCTCCTCAAGCACGCTCACAAAAACCTTGACGAACTTCAAATCGCGCGTTACATCGGCGCGCGTTACGGAATAAGTTCCCGAAACGCGCGGGTCTGAAACATCCTCGCGGATAATTTTGTCTATCTCGCGTCTTACTTCCTCGTTGATTCTATCCATGCGAAAACCGCTCATAATTCTCCCTTTCCCGCCAAGCGGCGGCTCTCAGTCTGCCTGCCCCGATAAACAAATCGGGCGGACACAGTATTCTGCGCCGCCTGATTTTTGTTTATTACGCTATCGGCGTTAACGCTCGACTTCCTCATTCACATAGCATTCGAGCTTATCGCCCACCAATACATCGCTGAAGCCTTCCATGCTGACGCCGCATTCGTAGCCGATACCGACTTCCTTCGCGTCGTCCTTGAAGCGCTTGAGTCCGGTGAGCTTTCCGTCGTAAACCGTCTTGTCGCCTCTTATCACGCGCACCTGAGCGTTGCGCTGGAGCTTTCCGTCAAGCACATAGGAGCCGGCAACAGTGCCCGTTCCCGTAATCTTGAACACGCTTCTGACCTCGGCGTGACCCACGACAACCTGATTGTATACAGGCGCGAGAAGCCCCTTCATTGCGCGCTGCACATCGTCAATCGCGGCGTAGATAACGCTGTAAAGCCTTATGTCGACTCCGCTCTTATCGGCAAGCTCTCTTGCGCTCGCGGCAGGCTCGACATTGAAGCCGATAATTACAGCATTGAACGCGCTTGCGAGGTTTACATCGCCCTCGGTAATCGCGCCGACTGCGCTGTGCAGGATGCGGACGCGAACCTCATCGTTGGTAAGCTTCTCCATTGCCTGCTTAACCGCCTGAACGGAGCCTTGAACGTCAGCCTTGATGATAAGGTTGAGGTTCTCAAGCTTGCCGTCGCTGATGTTGGCAAAGATGTTATCCATGTTGATTTTGGAGGAAGCGCGCAT
>CAZUTB010000072.1:0-7729 GCA_964622905.1 uncultured Oscillospiraceae bacterium
CGGAGCGGAACGGGCGAAACCCACATATACGCGTTCTTGAGGTATGACAGGAGCTGGAAACGGCTTCCGCGCTCGTAAACCGTTATTGAGCGCGAGGGCTTCCCTGCGCTCTCGGGCTGCTGAAACGCGGGGTTATAGCTGTCGCCGTAGCGAATCTGAATCCCTTCGGCAATATCTTCCGCCGAAAAAACGCTTCTTTCGGCGTTCGGGTACTCGCGGCTTGTAAGCAAGAGGTATTTGAACGACCACAATTCTCGGTAATCAAGCCCCTTTTCGCGCATCGTCTTTGCGAAATAGCTCTCGAAGGACGCCTGATAGCGCACGATTCCCAGGTCATAGCCTTCGTCCGCAACCGCGCGGATTGCGGAAAGCGCGTTGGTTTCAAGGTAGTCAAGCTCAAGCCCCGCGCCCGCGCTTCCCGCTATTTCGGCAAACGCCTCCGCGATGTAGCTCGCCCTCGGAACGGCAAGCCGATAGCGCGGAGCGGCTTCGCCGCCGCCCGAATAGCGCCTTTCAAGCTCGTCAAACTGCCTTACCGCGCCGCGCGCGTACTGCATGAATTCCTCGCCGCGCTTTGTCGGGGTAAGCCCCTTTCCGGAGCGGTCGAAAATCTGAAAGCCGAGGCTTCCCTCCAGCTCCTTAAGGGCGCGGGAAAGGTTCGGCTGGTTCATATACAGGTTTTCCGCCGCCTCGGTTATCGAGCGCGTTTTATCCATCTCAAGCACATACCTGAGCTGTTGAATATTCATCGAAGCAGTTCTCACGCTCCCTTCCTCACAGCTTGAATTCGCGTTTCAGTATTTGCAGAACTCCGTCCTCATCGTTTGACGGCGCGCGGAAGCGGCAATGCGTAAGAAAATCGGGATGTCCGTTCTGCATGCCGTAGCTGTGGTAAACCGCGTCCATCATTTCCGAATCGTTCATATAATCGCCGAACGCCATGCACTCAGCGGGCTTCAAATTCCTTTGCTCCATAAGGCGGCGAAGCGCAAAGCCCTTGTTGACGCCCTTTTTCATAACGTCAACCCAGTTCTGACCCGAAACCACAACGGACGCGCCGCCCGTAAACTGCTCAAGCGGCGGATAAACGTTTTTCTCCGCATCCGCATCGTCATAAACGCTAATCTTCATTATAGGCTTGTCGCCTACGGCAGTAAGCACATCGTCAACGCGCTCGCTGTTGCGGTAGGCGTTCTTCATCGAGTGCTCAAGCAGCGGAAAATCCGCCTCATAGTAAACCATATCAGGAGTGCAGGGCGCGGCGGCTCCCGTAGGAACAGCACGAATAGCGTTGACCATATCGCTGAGCCTGTCATGAGGAAGCCCCTCGCAGAGCAGTCGCTGCTCGTTTCTCACAAGCAGCGCTCCGTTCTCGCAAAGGAAGGTAAGCCCCTCCGCAAGCTCCCTGAAATCATGCCTCAGCCACGCGTACTGCCTTCCGCTGGCAAGCACAACATCCACCCCGCGCGCAAGCAGCGCCCGCAGAACCGCATTTGCTTCCCTCGGCTTGCTCTTGTCGCTGTGGAGCAGCGTCCCGTCAAGGTCTATCGCAACAAGCTTAATATCGCTCAAGTTCATTCTCCCGCTAAAAGTATTTTTCCATTTGATTATACCACAATACGCTGCGCTGCGCTATCGCTTCGCTACGCGTTCGGCGCAAGTAAGCTTGCGCCGAGTTTTCATCATTTTCCTGTTCGGCTATGCCTCACGGTCGGAAAATGATGTAAGAAAGCGGGATAGATACCGCTCCTCGGGGCGGCAAAGCCACCCAAAGCGGATTACAATGAAGGAGTTCCTCCTTCATACTTCCTCCCGAATTATTGTGTGAGAGTGAGAGAACGCCAAGCTATAAGGAGAATCGCAAGCATATTTTTATCTGTTAAGGCGGCGGGATTTATGGTATACTGCTATACAGAAATCGCAAACGGGCGCAGGAGCTGCAAAAACGGCTGCAAAGCCGAGAAAAGCCGGCTTTTTATGCGCAAAGGCGGTTTCCAACAGGAATTTACACGCAGGAGGAGCTGTTCATGACGATTAAGACCCGCAGAAGGCAGAGAAAAAAGCTCTTGCCGATATGGGCTTTAGTGCTTATTGACGTTGGAATTGCTGCCGTTTTTCTTAACATATTCGCGCTTTTTGACCATGTGCTTCCGCGCCCAGAGGCGAATGTAAACGGCTCGGGAATAAGCGCGTACCGCACAGCGGCGATAGCAAAGACCACCGCCGCGCCGACGGACAGCGGAGCTTCGGCAGGGGTTAACAATGTGGGCTTTACCTCGCCGACAGACGCGGGACCCGTGATAACCGCCGTAGCGATGCCCGAATATACGCTTGCCCCGACCGAAGCGCCCATAACGGAAGCGCCGACGGAGTATGCCGCCGCAACAAGGTATGTTCAGACCGCCACCGCAACGCCCGCGCCCGAAATAACCGACGCGCCCGTTAGCGCTGACGGAAGCGCGGACATACCGTGGAGCGTAAAATACGCGGACAAGTTCACCTCCGGAACGCCCTACTATACGGAGGACGGCTATATAGGCAACAAGGTATCCGTCTATCTCAGCCGCCACACCGAGAAAAAGACCACCTATGCCGACAAGGTTATCAAGAACCTCGCCTACTACGTTATGGATATTTACGTCAGCGATATTGAGTGCCTGCGCACCGCTTTCGCAAACGACACCTACGGAGTGGGAATCACCCAGAAGATGAGCGAGATGAGCAGGAATAACTCGGCGATTGCCGCGATAAACGGCGATTACTGCGGCTTCAACAAGGAAGGGCTTGTGATACGCAACGGAGTGCTTTTCCGCAACAATATTGCCAAGGACAGGCAGGTGCTTGTGCTTTTCTACGATGGAACGATGAAGGCGTACAAGCCCGCAGAGGTCAATGTTGACGAGCTTTTGAGCCAAGGCGCGTGGCAGGCGTGGAACTTCGGTCCCTCGCTGCTTGCCGCCTCAGGCAACGCAATTGCCGAGTTCACCAACAATTCCTCGAACCCCAGAACCATCATCGGAATGGTTGAGCCGGGCCATTATATGTTCGTTCTGATTGACGGGCGGCAGGACGGCTATTCGGACGGCATGAGCTATGTTCAGATGTCCGAGCTGTGCAAGCGCCTTGGGATGAAGGTTGCCTACAATCTTGACGGCGGGCAGACCTCGCAGATGTTCCTTAACAGTGAAAACGTAAATCAGCCGTACAACGGCGGGCGCGTTACGAGCGATATAGTGTTCGTAACCGAGCGCTAGGAGGCAAAATGATGAATAAATATTTGAAGCTTCTCGAAAAGGCGCTCCCGCACATCACGATAATTATGAGCATTATGATGCTCACGTTTTTCCTGATAGACCGCGCGAACAGCTACAACACCTTTATGGAAAACGAGTTCCATAAATGGCTCGCCTTCGGGCTGCTCGTGTGCGGCTCGGCAAGCGCAATTCTGCTCATTTCGCGCCAGAGAAAGGATTAAAGCCGCATGGAGGAATTCATAATATCCAATCCGCTGGAGGGCGTTTACCACATTGCGGACGCCCTCGGAGTGCATTTCACCTTTATAGTGGGCAAGGAGCGCGCCCTGCTTTTCGATACGGGCTACGGAATCTTCGACCCGCGCCCGATGCTGAGGCGCATAACGCCGCTTGACTACACGGTTGTAATGAGCCACGCGCATTTTGACCATGCTCTCGGCGCGCGCTTCTTCAAAAAGGTGTATATGCACCCTGCGGATTTCCCCATCCTTCCCGAATATATCGGGCGCTATCAGCGTGACAGGCACGTCGGGATAGCCTCGATGCGCGGAATCAAGATACCGGACGAGGAGGAATTCCTCAAGACGGATATTTCCATGTTCTCAAGGCTTTCCGCAAATCATTTTGACCTCGGCGGGCTTACCGCGCAGGTTGTCGAAATGCCGGGGCATACGCCCGGGTCAATCGGGCTTTACATTCCCGAGCGCGAGCTGCTGCTTATGGGCGACAGCCTGAACCCCACAACATGGCTTTTCTTCCACGAAGCTGTTCCGCTTAACGCTTATGCGGACATGATGCGCCGAATAGCGAAGCTGCCGTTCAAATACGCGCTTTCCCCGCATAAGCCCGACCTGACGAGCCGCGAGGACGCTGACGCATTCATAAACGGATTGAACAAAAGTACCTTCTCGAAATCGGAAAAGATACGCATTGAGCCGTACACCAACATAAACACCTACCGCTGCAATCCCTGCGAAATCTTCTCCCTGACCTATGATATGGACAAGGTGAAGTAAGGAAGCGGCAAAGCAGGGACAGCACAAGCCCGCAGGCGCGCCATAATACGGCGTACCCGCGGGCTTGTTTTCATTTCATGCGCTGCCCTTAGCAGGCTTTCTGCGCGGAAAGCAGCGCTAAAAGCCGCGCTTCTGAGCATTATTAAGCGAAAAAACTCGTTTTCTCATTTGTTTCTCATTTTTCTTTCACCCGTTTCACAAGCAGCGGGGTCTGAAAGCTGATATTCTATGCGTGTCGGGAGGGAACAGACGAAAAGCCCGACGGACATAAAAGGAGAAGGAACATGAAAAACTACACTTTGGAAAACGTTGAGTATCTTCGCCGCGCCGGACATATGAGCTATGACGAGGCTATCGCCCTTATAGAGAAGCACGGCGGCGACCTTGAAGCCGCGATGAACGAAATCAAGGCAAACGCAAGCGCCGACAAGGCGGAGGCTAACCAGGAAGCAAAGCCCGAAGCCAAGGCGGAGGAAGCCAAGGCGGAGGAAAAGACCGAGAAGAACTGCTGGGACAACTGGTGCGAGGATTGCAAAAAGACTCACTGCGACTGGAGCACCAAGAGCGCGTCCGACACCAAGAACAATAATAACGGAGGAATTTTCACCATGCTTAACAAGAATCGTCTTATGGTTCGCAAGGGCGACGTTGTAATCGCTAACTTCTCTCTGCTGTTCACCATCATCGCAGTTTTGGTAGCGCCTTGGCTGGCTCTCGGCTGCGCGATTCTCGCCCTCGCCCTTGGCTATCGCATCAGCTTTGAGCGCAAGGAGGAGGTTTTCGGGAACATTCACAATATTGTTCACAACGCTGCCCGCAACGTTAAGGACGGCATCAGGGAAATGGTTCGCTAAGCCGCAAATTGCCAAAGCGCGGCGCGGATGATATAATGACACGGGGCTTAACAGGAGGATTTATTATGGCTAACTATACGATTGACGATGTAGAGCTTTTAAGGCGCAGAGCCGAGGTTACCTACGAGGAGGCTGTCGCGCTTCTGGACATGATGGACGGCGACGTTCCGCGCTGCCTTGCGGAGCTTGAAAACCGCGGAAAGCTAAAGAGCGAAAGCACGGAGAGCGCCAAGGCTCAGAGCGCGGACGCCGCTCCGCGCAAGAAGGCGGGGACGGGCGATTTCGGGGCGGCAATAGGCAGCCTGTTTCAGAAGGCTTACGCCTGCCGCATAATGGTTAAGAAGGACGGCGCAACCATCATCAATCTTTCTGTGTTTTTCCTCGCTATCGCCCTTCTTTCCGCGCCCTATCTGCTTGCGGGCGGTCTGCTGCTCTCGCTGATTCTGGGCTACCGCATATCCTTTGTGAAGCGCGACCCGATGTTTGTGAAGGCGACGCTCCAGACCATCATTCAGAACGCGGGGCACAACGTGCGCAGCACCGTGCAGAGCTTTGCCGGCACTCAGGCTCAGCCCAGTCAGCCCAAGAAGAAGCCCGAGCCTACCGCAGAGGACAAGCGCGAAATGGACGAGCAGGAGCGCACCTATGAGGAGCTGAAAAGGCATCATATGCCCTCCCTCGAGGAAGAGATTGAGAACGCGAAGAAGGCGCAGAGCGCGTCTGTCGAGTTCAGCGCGGACGGAAGCGTAACCGTCGAAAAGGACGACGCGGACGGATATTCCTCGGCAACAATCAAGTAATGCGGTTTGTCAAAAACTTAATTGCTGCTTTGGGGAAGCAATGAAGGGGTAAAACCCCTTCATTTGCAATCCGCTTTGGGTGGCTTTGCCGCCCCGAGGAGCGACCGGAGGTCGTTTCCTTACACCATTTCCTTTACGTAGAGGCGCAGCCGAACAAGGAAATGATGAAAACCGGAGCAAGTAAGCCCAAGCGCACTTGCTCCGAAAGCTTGTCAAAAAGCTTTTTGACAAGCTTGAGTTCCCGCCGTCCCCGCGCGCTTATGCTGGGGCGGCAATCGGGCATTTTGCGGGCAGCGAGTTCCCGCCGAAAGGCGCTTACGATATTTTCTTTTAGGAGGCGGCTGTGATGGCTAAAATACTCATTGTTGAGGACGAGAAGAAAATTGCCCGCTTTTTAGAGCTGGAGCTGAAGCACGAGGGCTATGAGGTTATCTGCGCCTACGACGGGCGCGAGGGGCTTGACGCGGCTCTGAGCGTTAAGCCCGATTTGCTTATCCTTGACCTTATGCTTCCGCTGCTTTCCGGAATAGAGGTTTGCCGCCGCTTAAGGCAGACCAGCGATATGCCCGTTATTATGCTCACCGCAAAGGACGACGTGTCCGACAAGGTTATGGGGCTTGACATGGGCGCGGACGACTACATGACGAAGCCGTTCGCCATTGAGGAATTGCTTGCGCGCATAAGGGTCGCCCTAAAAAAGCGCAGGCTTACCGGAAAAACGCACGAAACCCTGACGGAGGGTCCCGTGCATATGGATCTCAGCAGCTACGGCGTTACCTGCGCCGGAAACGAAGTCACTCTGACCAAGAAGGAGTTTGACCTGCTTGCGTATCTTATGCGGCATTCCGGCGAGGCGATAAGCCGCGACGAATTGCTCAACGAGGTCTGGGGCTACGAGTTCGCGGGCGATACAAATGTTGTGGACGTTTACATCCGCTATCTCCGCAACAAGCTCGACGAAAAGTACTCCATAAAGACCCTGCACACGATACGCGCGGTGGGATATATGTTCAAGTATGAAGAATGATAAGGAAGAAGCGCTAAAAAAGACGCGCAAGAGCAGGGGCAAAAGCGAAAAGCGCCGCGAGAAATCCGCCGAAAAGCTTCACGGAAGAATGGCGGAGCTGAAACGGAAGAACGCAGCGGAGGACAACGGCTTTAACCGCCTGAGCGCAAAAACGCACGGCAAAATGGAGGCGATTGGCGCAAACCTGCGCTTTTCGCTTACGCTTCGCATTGCGCTCTCCTACTGCGGCAAGCTTTTCTCACAAACAATACCCATCCTTTTGCTGTTCACTCTGCTCTTTTCGCTCGTTTCCTACCACAGCCTTGATTTGCAGCTTGCGGACGTGATGAAGGAAATAAGCATACAGGAGGGCGCGGAGAGCGCTGTAATCCCGAACGTATACGGGCTTGAGATAAGCATTAAGGATGGCGGCAAGGAGGAGAAGAACCTCATAACCGCCGCGGCGAAGGACTTTCGGAACGCCACATCGGGCGGGCTTTTCGGCGAAAAAGCTACCCTTCAAATAACGCGAATCAAGACGGAGGAAGGCAATACCGCAACCGTTTCCGCGCTCTTTGACGTAACCCGCCAGAGGACGCTTTACCTGTGGCTCGCGGGCGCTCTGCTCTTTTTTGACCTTATGCGCGCAATGCGCTTTTTGCAGGACAGGCACAGGCTGGACAAGACCGTTTTGCAGCCTATATACGAGATTGCGGAGATTGCGAAAACGCTTTCCGCAACGAACCTTTCCGCGAGAATCAACCTTGAGGGAATGAAGAACGAGCTGCGCGACCTTTCC
>CAZUTB010000073.1:0-7704 GCA_964622905.1 uncultured Oscillospiraceae bacterium
TTGACCGCGCGTGTTTGGCATGGGAATACCGATGTGACAGATAGCATTCCCGCTTTGTGCTTTAGGTGGCGGCGGCAGAGCGAAGATGGTATGGCTGACGCCGTCTGGAATGACGCGCATCAAGGACTCAAAAGAGTGCTCGTGTCTACTGCGGATGTTCTTCAGCAGGCTTCTTTTTACTGTGAACTACTGGAAGCATAGAACTTGACGTTGTAGGCATACTATGATATCATTTGACTACGATATGCGCGGAGGTGAGCTTATGGAAACGATTCGACCATCAGCAGATCTGCGAAACCATTATGCAGAGATGTCAAAAATGTGCCGTGAAACGCGGCAGCCGATTCATGTGACGGTCAACGGGCGCGAGGACACCGTTCTGATGGGCGCGTATGATTATGCGCAGATGCGCGCGGAGCTGGAGCTGCTGCGCACGCTTTCCGAGGCGGAGGATGACGTTCGCAATGGTCGGGTTGCTCCTTTGCAGGATACCCTTGACGGCATCAGAGCCTCCCTGCTCGGAAGGAACAAGGAATGAAGTATAAAATCTTCCGAACGGATAAAGCGAGCGATGAGCTGTACGAGATAATTCAATATATCGCGGAGGATTCGGGAAGCACGGAGGCTGCGCTTGCCTGTCTTGATAAGCTTGAGCGCGCCTTGCTGCTGCTCGGCGACACGCCGCTGATGGGAAGCAAGCCGCGATACAGCATTCTCAGCAAGCAGGGCTATCGTGTGCTGCCTGTGGAAAGCCATCTTGTGTTTTATAAGGTGGATGAAGAGGCGCACACTGTAACAATTTATGCTGTCGCTTTCGCAAAGCGCGAGTATCTGAACTTGATTTAGGCGGCAAGCCTGCATAACTCAAGCTGTTTATCATATTGATTGCTATGCGCTTTACAATTTGATATGCCGTTATCGTCAAGAAACGGTAAATTATCCGAGCATAATCAGTTGGTTTCTTGCCGATAAAGCATGCACCTTGTCAAGGCGGGGTGCATATTATTTGCTCATTTATATGCACCTATTCGCCCGAATAGTCAGCTAAGGTGCATAAAAACGCGGGATTAGTATGCACCTAGCCTAAGATAGTATGTACCTAGCTTAAATGTGTATGCACCGAGGCGGTGAAATGAGCGGCAGATAATCCGCCATGCATATTTGGTTAATCGTCAAATCGTTACGCGGATAAAGTGTCAAATCGTCACATGGATAAAGCGTCGTATCGCAAAAGTAAAGCTATGCTCCGGAAAGGAGAGCGGCGCTTACTTGCTTGTCATTTCCTCGTACATTTTCATAAGCCGCGCTACGCAGTCCGCTTCCGTGAATCTTGTGCCGCTGGTATCAAAGCCGTAGGCTTTCAATACTGCACGGTCGTTATTCTGATGGGCAATCCGCAGCTCGCGCGGCATTGTAAGCTATGCCGCGCGCGATTTTTCTTTATTTACCTTTGATTACTTCAAGTTCTATAACCATGCTGTCGAAATCGCCGGAAAGCTTCGGAAGCGGGATTCCCGCATACATAAGCGCTCCGCCGGAATAGACGCTTCCCGTTGCGAGGTCACGGTAATCCGCCTTATCATCCAGCCCGCGGGCGTGAAGGACATAGACCCTCCCGTTCGGCTCGGCGAGCGTTCTGTAAGCGCAGAGGATAACTGTCTGCGGCTTCTCTTGCCTGTCCGCAAACTGCCATGCGGTGAAATTGCTCTCAAAGGGCGAGGAAAGACGGGTGAAAACGCCTCCCGAAATGAGGGCGCGGCGGCGCTTCACAAGGGAAATAAGGCGCTTCGCTTCCTCCTTATCCTCCTCGGTAAGCTTGCTCACATCCAGCTCAAAGCCGAAATTGCCCGCAAGCGCAACCTCTCCGCGCGATTTTATGGAGGTTCTGCGCCCCGTCTGATGGTTCGGACTTGCGCTGACGTGCGCGCCCATTGCGGACGGCGGGAAGATATAGCTCGTCCCGTATTGAATTTTCAGGCGCTCTATCGGGTCGGTGTCGTCGCTCGTCCATATCTGCGGCATAAACGCGAGCATTCCGAGGTCGAACCTTCCCCCGCCGCCCGAGCAGCCCTCGAAAAGCACGCTTGGGAACTCGTCATTAAGCCGCGTAAAAACGCGGTAGAGATTGAGGATATACCTGTGATGCGTTTCCGGCTGCCTTTCCGGCGGCAGCGCGGCGCTGAAGCCCTCGGTCATATTGCGGTTCATATCCCATTTAACATAGGAAATATCGCAGTAGCGCAGAACGGACGCAACGGATTTATACACATACTCCGCAACCTCGTCCCGCGACAAATCCAATATAAGCTGATTCCGCGCCTCGGTGCGCGGTCTGTCCTCCGCATGGAGGCACCAGTCCGGATGTTCGCGGTAAAGGTCGCTGTCCGGCGAAACCATCTCAGGCTCAAACCAAAGCCCGAATTTCAGCCCAAGCGCCGTTACCTCGCTCACAAGATGCTCAAGCCCGTTCGGAAGCTTGCGCTTATCCGCCTTCCAATCGCCAAGTGAGCAGTTGTCGCTGTCCCGCTTTCCGAACCAGCCGTCGTCAAGCACGAACATCTCAATTCCCATCTCACGCGCCTCGCGCGCTATCTTGAGAATCTTTTCCTCATTGAAATCAAAGTAGGTCGCTTCCCAGTTATTGATGAGAATCGGGCGCTCGCGCTTCTGCCATGACGCGCGGATGATATGATTAAGCACATAGGAATGTATTTCATGGCTGAAGCCGTTAAAGCCCTCAGAACTGAAAAGCAGCGCCGCCTCGGGAGCGGTGAAGCTTTCCCCTGCCGGAAGCGCCCACGAGAAGGTTTCGGGATTCATTCCGATGGAAAGACGCGGAAAGCCGTAATTATCCGTTTCGGCGCAGCAGAGGAAGTCGCCGCTGTACAGAAGGCTTATGCCGTATACGTTTCCGTTGTTTTCGCCCGCGCCGCTTTCGGCTATAAGCGCGGAGGGGTTATTTGAGTGGCTGCTCGCTCCGCGAGAGGACTTTATTACGGTCTGCTCGCCAAGGCGCATTTCCCGCCTTGCAACGCTTCTTTCCCGCGCCCACGCGCCCGGGAAATGCACAAGGTCGTATTTTCCGTCGGGAAAGGGAACGCTGACGCTCTGCGCGTTTGTCAGAAACAAATCCTCGCTTCCCGAATTTTCGTACCGCCTTGAAACAGAGATAACATCGCTGTCCTTAAAAATGCTGTACGAAAGCACGGCGAGCAGACCCGTTACGGAATCCTCAAGCGTTATCTCAAGCGTTCTGGATTCGCCGCGCGCCGAAGGGAGCGGGCTTAGCTCCGGCTTGCCCTCGTAGACGCGATGAGAACGATATCGGAGGTCAACGCAGTTATCGCCCGTTTTCCTCCTCACGGCGCTGACGGACGGCTGACAATAGCTGCCTATGCCCGTTGTCGGGGCGGCAAGCGGAAGGTAAGCCATAGGCGTGTCAAAGGAAGCGCGCGCGGGATAGGCGGAGAGCAGGTATTTCAACTCCGCATCCTTAAGGCGCTTTCCGTAATAAAGCTGCAAAAGCAAGCCGTTTTCGACCGTCATCACAAGGCTTGTGCCGTTATTTCTTATATGGAACATTCCGGCGGAGCAGGTTACCGGCATGATTATTCCCCCAAACATTCTTGTTTTCATAAGCATAGCGCAAAATCCGCGAGTTGTACAGATGGAAAAGCCGCGGAGAAAGTATGCGTATATTCAAGCTGATTATTCATTCATCATACGTCTTTTTAGACTTTGAAGCTGATTTTTATGCCATATTTCGCCGTTTTCAGCATAAAACACGAACGTTAGATAAATAACACAGTGCGGAAAGGTTGCCAGCATAAAGAGGCGCGTGTTATGATTATATCGGCGCTGGCACTAAAAAAGTATCGCGCCAAGGATTCAGGGCAAAATGACGGCGAGAACATATAAAGGAGATGCTTTTTTATGATAAGCGAAGCCGGAGTAAACAGCGGGGAAATAAACGTTCGCCGCTTTATTATCGAAAACGTTACTCCGTATGAGGGCGACGAAGGCTTCCTTGCGCCGCCGACCGAAAGGACGAAGCGCCTTTGGGAAAAGCTCAAGGAGCTGCTTAACGAGGAGCGGGAGCGCGGCGGAGTATACGATATTGACGAAAGCACCATATCAACCATTGCCGCGCATAACGCGGGCTATATTGACAGGGAGCTTGAGCAGATAGTCGGCTTGCAGACGGACGCTCCGCTAAAGCGCGCAATAATGCCGTTCGGCGGAATCCGTATGGTTCGCTCGTCCCTTGAGGCATACGGGAGAAAGCTTCCCGAGGATGTAGAGAAGGTTTTCAAATACCGCAAAACGCACAATGAGGGCGTTTTTGACGCGTATACCGAGGAAATGAAGAAGGCGCGCCACGCGGGAATAATCACCGGCTTGCCCGACGCATACGGCAGAGGGCGCATTATTGGCGATTACAGGCGGCTTCCCCTCTACGGAGCGGACAAACTTATAGAGCTTAAGGAAAAGGCGAAGGCGAACCTTATTCTGGATTTGATGGACTCGCCGACAATCCGCCTGCGCGAGGAAATCTCGGAGCAGATACGCGCCCTCAAGGAGCTTAAGGAGATGGCGCAGAAGTACGGCGCGGATATTTCAAAGCCCGCCGACGATACAAAGGAAGCAATACAATGGCTCTATTTCGGCTACCTCGGCTCTGTTAAAGAGCAGAACGGCGCGGCAATGTCCTTAGGGCGCGTAAGCACCTTCCTTGATATTTACGCGGAGCAGGACCTCAGGAGCGGAAGATACACGGAGAGCGAAATTCAGGAGCTTGTTGACCATTTTGTTATGAAGCTGCGAATCGTGCGCTTTCTCCGCACTCCGGCATACGACGAACTTTTCTCGGGCGACCCGACGTGGATAACCGAGTCCATAGGCGGAATGGCGCAGGACGGACGGACGCTGGTTACAAAGATGAGCTTCCGCTTCCTGCACACGCTGACGAACCTCGGACCTGCGCCCGAGCCTAACATGACGGTGCTTTGGTCGCAGAAGCTTCCCGAGGCGTTCAAGAAATACGCGGTAAGGATGTCCGAGGCCACAAGCTCCATTCAATATGAGAACGACGACCTGATGCGCGAAAAGTTCGGCGACGATTACGGAATAGCCTGCTGCGTTTCCGCAATGCGCATCGGCAAGCAGATGCAGTTCTTCGGCGCAAGGGCGAACCTTGCAAAGGCTCTGCTTTACGCCCTTAACGGCGGAAGGGACGAAAAGAGCGGCGAGCAGATAGGTCCCGAGCTTGCGCCCGTTACAGGCGATGTGCTTGAGTACAGCGAGGTTATGCGCAAGTTCGATCAGGTTCAGGAATGGCTCTCAAAGCTATATATATCAACGCTCAACGTAATCCACTATATGCACGATAAATACTGCTACGAAAAGCTTGAAATGGCGCTGCACGACGAGCAGATTCTGAGAACCAGCGCCTGCGGAATGGCGGGGCTTTCCGTTGTTGCGGACAGCCTTTCCGCAATCCGCTATGCCACCGTCCGCCCGATAAGGGACGAGCGCGGGCTGATAGTTGACTTCACAATAGAGGGCGATTTCCCGAAATTCGGCAACAACGACGACAGGGTGGATGGCATCGCCGCAGACCTTGTAAGAAACTTTATGGCAAAGCTTGCGCGCCACCGCACCTACCGCGACTCAAAGCCGACGATGAGCATTCTTACAATAACCTCCAACGTTGTGTACGGAAAGAAAACCGGCTCAACTCCCGACGGGCGCAAGCTGGGCGAGCCGTTCGCGCCGGGAGCCAACCCGATGCACGGGCGGGACGCAAACGGCTGCGTAGCCTCAATGCGCTCCGTGAGCAAGCTGCCCTACGACAGCGCGGAGGACGGAATTTCCTACACCTTCTCAATCGTCCCCTCCGCCTTGGGCAACACCGAGGGCGAGCGGACGGAGAACCTTGTATCGCTCCTTGACGGCTACTTTGCGGACGGCGGACACCATATAAACGTGAATGTAATGAGCCGCGAGGTGCTTATGGACGCGATGGAGCATCCCGAAAAATACCCTCAGCTGACGATTCGTGTGAGCGGCTATGCGGTAAACTTCATAAAGCTTACGCGCGAGCAGCAGCTTGACGTGATTCACCGCACCTTCTTCGACAGATTCTGACAGGCGGTATTCCGATGATAAGCGAAAGCGCGGAAGCTCTCGGCTACGTTCACAGCTACGAAACCTTCGGCGCTGTGGACGGACCGGGAATCAGGTTCATAGTATTTATGCAGGGCTGCCGGCTGCGCTGCCGCTACTGCCACAATCCGGACACATGGGAATTCCGGAAGGGCGAAAAGGTGAGCGCGGGCAGCGTTGTTAAGCGAATACTTGAATACAAAAGCTACATAAAGCGCGGCGGAGTTACGCTTTCGGGCGGCGAGCCGCTAGAGCAGCATGATTTCACGCTTGCGCTGCTCAAAATGCTGCACGGGCACGGGCTGCACACGGCGATTGATACCGCAGGAAGCCTGCCGCTCGGTAAAACGCACGACATTATTGAGGCGGCGGATATGCTGCTCCTTGACATAAAGGAGCTTGACGCGCGGGACGCCATTGCGCTTACAGGAATGAGCAGCAGGAACACGCTTGACACCCTTGATTACACGCGCGATATAGGCAAGCCCGTATGGATAAGGCACGTTATTGTGCCCGGAATAACCCTGAAAAAGGAAAAGCTCGAAAGGCTTGCGGACTACCTGAGGCGATACCCCAACATCCAGCGGATAGACCTTCTGCCCTTCCACAAGATGGGCGAATACAAATGGGAGGGGTGCGGCGAGGAATACACCCTCGGCGCGACCAAAGCGCCGAGCGCGGAGGAGCTAAGCGAAGCCAAAGATATATTCATCAAAGCGGGACTGCCCATTAAATAAACAAAGCAAAACGCTGCCGAATTAACGGCAGCGTTTTTGTTAAATAGAAATATTTATATAACTGTTTATTCCTCGCTCCAAGGGCTATACGGAAGCGCGCCAATGTAATCCGAAAGCTCCGCCGCCATTCTGCAAGCCTCGGCTGCGCGGATATGCCCGGGCGTTCCGCGTCCGTTTTCGGAATACATGAAGTGCGTGACGCGCTCGGAGTTAACAGCCGCAACCGCCTCGGCAATCATGTTGTCCCACACGATATCATGGCACATAATGGTTGTGGTGCAGATGAAGGCTGCATTGGGGTAATGCGCGCGGAGCTTTTCGATAAGCGCGCAGTAATGCTCAATCCAAAGCGCCCTGTGCGCTTCATCCTTATTCGGGTCAATATCCGCCTGACCCGCGCGCCGCCAGTCGTTCTGCCCTATCGCGAGAACTACGATATCCGGCGTCCAGCGCGAAAAATCCCACTCGGATTCATAGAGCTGCTTAACATAGCCGAGCTTATTATAGAGGTACTCCATTCCCGGGAAGCCCTCCTGCTCGTTATACCAGCCTGTTCCGCTAAGAAGACCTATTCCGCCCTGCGAGGTAAGGCGCGCGGCGGCGGAGAGCTTTCTTGCGGTTATTGCGGAATATGCCCAATAGGCGCAGCACGCTTCGCCCGTTTCGCCCGCAGGGTCGCCGTTCGCCTCATAGCCTGTTGCGAGGGAAAGCGCTCCGACCGTAACGGAATCGCCGAAAAACTCAATCCGGCGCTTAGGCTTTTCGGGAGGCGAAAGCAATTCTCCGCCCTCAAGCTCAAAGC
>CAZUTB010000074.1:0-7702 GCA_964622905.1 uncultured Oscillospiraceae bacterium
GGCGGCAAAGCCACCCCTGCGGATTACAAAAGAAGGGAGACCCTTCTTTACATCCTAAGAAAATTTGTGTGATAGATTCTGGGGCATTGCAGTGAACTACTCCTTCATACTTTCTCCTGAAAATTTGTGATATTTTCGCTGTTGTTATGATTCTCGGTTGCCCCGTTATCCATAGGTGAAAACTTTGTTTTCCCGCCTTGTTTCGCGTGAATTCATGCATGGGTTACGGCGGTCGAACGCCGCACTCCCCTACGGTAATATATGGCTATTTATGCTGATGCTAATACCGGTAATCATCGGTTTTGCCTATGCGGAGATACGATTGCAAAGGCACTGGAATTACCATAAATATGTAGGGGCGGATTCGATATCCGCCCGAACTTGTCGTGAAAACAGCCCTGCTTGTGATGCTGTAAAAAACAAAAATTAAACATCGTTACCCATAGGTGAAAACTGTGTTTTCCCGCCTTGCTTCACGAAAAATCCTGTATTGGTTTGCTGTGAGCTTATCTTTTTTCGTCCCCGAATGTCGACATATATCTCAATACGAAAATCCCCGCTGCGAATTCATGCGGCGGGGATTGCTATATGGATTAATGTCTCAGAAGGTTTATCTCAATATCGTCAGCATTCCCTGCGCCGCTTCTGCGACCTGCGCGGTCGGGAGGGCGAAGGGCGGGAAGATGCCGGTTGTTGAGGCCTGAACCGCAAGAACAACAATTCCAACGATTGCTACATAGAGCGCGAACCAGCAGAGCGAAACCTTCTGAATCAGCGCGAGCATAAAGCGAATCGCAAGATAGCCGACGACTGCGGCGGCGACCATTCCGCATATCACGGGAACAACGTCCATTGTGGCGAAAAGCCCGCTTTCGTAGGCGTCCTTGCCCTCGAAAACGACCGAGCCGAGGATTGCTGGAGCGGACATCATAAAGCAGAACTGCGCCGCGGTCTTGCGCTTCAAGCCCGTTGCAAGCCCTCCGAGAAGCGTAGAACCGGAGCGGCTCACGCCAGGGAGAATCGCCACAACCTGCATAATGCCCATTGAAAGCGCGCTCTTAACGCCCACCTCGTTGCCGGAGCGGCGCATTTTCGCGGTTTTGTGCGAAAACACCTCGGCAAGCACCAGGAACAGCGCCGTAATGAGGAACGCGGGACCGAGGAACCAGCCGGTGAAGAAGCCCTCGATGGTATCCTTGAAGAACAGCACAGCGACGACCGTCGGGAGGGTCGCGATTATGAGCATCAGCAGGGTTTTGTTCTTTACGGGGTGCGCAATCATGTCAATCCAGTCGCGCCAGAAAACCACAAGCACCGCTATAAGCGTACCGACGTGCAGAAGCACGTCCAGCATCAGCGTGTCAACGTTCTGTATGCCCATTATCACGCGGGCAAGCGTGAGGTGTCCGCTGGAGGATATGGGAAGGAATTCCGCAAGCCCCTGCACTATTCCGAGGATAATCGCCTGAAAAACTGTGACCATTTTTCGACCTCCCAAGATATTGGTTTTTACTTATCAAAGTATTTTTTGAGCGCGGGCGAGCGCCCGAGCAGCATGTACAGCGGATAGCCTAAAGCGTAAAGCACCACCGCTTCGCCTATGGCAACCGTTGCCATTGTTTCAAAAAGCGGAATGTTGTAAATATACGCAAGCGACGCGCCGACCATTACACCGTTGAGGACAACAGGCATCAGAAGCGCCAAGAGCGGCTTCTTTCTCAGCTTTCTCGTAAGGATTCCCGCCGCCAGAGTCGCAAGCGAGCCGACTATAACGTCTATCAGCCCCGCTCCGCCTATCAGGTTCGCTATAACGCAGCCTATGAACAGCCCGGGAACCGCGCAGGGCATGAGCATCGGGAGCATCGTCAGCGCCTCGGACACCCTGAACTGCACCGCGCCGTAGCTTATCGGGGCAAGCGCGCAGGTCAGCGCGGCGTACACCGCGGCTATCAGCGCGCCGAAAGTCAGCGCACGAAGGTTATCGGTTTTCAAAAAGCATTCTTCTTTCCGTAGTTTTTTTGGTAAGGGACAGGATGGTCACGAACTGTCCCGCGGCTCCGCCGCTGCGCCGGAAGTGTCCGACGTCAGATGAAAGTATACTCCATACCCGCTGATTTGGCAATAATTATAGATAAAAGCGGCAAAGCAAATACTGCTTTACCGCTTATAAAATGATTGCCTAATCAAACTCTTTTTCGTGCTTTTTGAAGAAATCGTAGTATTCGCGGACGTTTTTAAGCTCCGTCCATTTGCGTATTGTCGCGGGAGCGGCGTCAAGGTCGTATATTTTCGCGCCGCGCATCGCCAGCAGGAAGGGGGAGTGCGTCGCGATTATGAGCTGACAGCCGATATAGCGCGCAGATTCTTCCAAATATTCCGCTAGCTCCGTCTGCTTTTCCGCGGAAAGGCTGTTTTCCGGCTCGTCGAGCAGGTAGAGCGCGTCGCCTTCAATCCTCTGCCTGAAGTAGAATATAGCGCTTTCGCCGTTTGACTGCTCGCGCACATTGTCCATAAGCTGAGTTCTCACAAACTCGGACTGCGTATTCCGCCTTGCGGTGTTCTGCTTTTTCAGGCTGTCGTAATCCGTAAGCGAGCGCACCCTGACGCTTGAATGCCGCGAATCATACCACTCGCCGAAAAGCTCTTCCTTCCTGCTGTCGATTCCCTCGTTGAGCCGCCGCAGGTCAAGCATATACTCAAAAACGTCGTCGCTCGTAATTATCCTGCTCTTTTCGGGAATATCGCTTTCGATATTTACCCTGCAAAGACTTACATAATCCGAAAAGAAATTCGAGCGGTTGAAGGGCGTTGAGCGCATTAGGCTCAGCTTTTCCGCAATAACATTGAGAACGCTCGTCTTTCCGCAGCCGTTGCCGCCGTACAGAATGGTAAGCGGCTCAAAATCGAGCCGCTCAAGCCCCGTTTTCTGTATTGTGTAGAACGGATAAATGGTGTTGTAGCAGGTGCGCTGCAAGCCCATCCTGTACTTCCATTCCGTATCCTCGTCGGGCAGGGTTATGCTCTCAAGGTAAATCATGGTTACTTGGACTGATACTTGAGCGCCTGCGCCCTTATCAGCTCCTCATCGTCAAAGTAGTTAATCTTCATTGCCGCCTTGACCTCGGAAAGCGTCTTTGCTGCAATCCCGCGCGCGTCGTCGCTGCCTTTCTTGAGAATCCTGTATACCTCCGGAATGTCCTTCTCGTATTCCGCGCGGCGCTTGCGTATCGGCTCAAGCGCCTCCTGAATAATGCTGAGCAGGAACTTTTTGACCTTGACGTCACCAAGCCCGCCGCGCTGATAATGCTCCTTCAATTCGTCAAGGCTCGCGTGGTCGGGCATATAGCGCTCAAAATGCTCGGGGCGGCAGAACGCGTCAAGATAGGTGAACACCGTGTTGCCCTCCAGATGCCCGGGGTCGCTTACCTGAAGGTGCATAGGGTCGGTGTACATTGCCATTATTTTCGTTTTGACATCCTTTTCGGTGTCCGAAAGATAGATGCAGTTGCCGAGCGACTTGCTCATTTTCGCCTTGCCGTCCGTACCGGGAAGGCGCAGGCAGGCTTGATTTTCGGGGAGCAGCGCGTCCGGCTCGACAAGCACCGGCGCGTAAACTGTGTTGAATTTTCTCACAATCTCGCGCGCCTGCTCAAGCATCGGCAGCTGGTCCTCGCCTACGGGAACGGTTGTCGCCTTGAATGCGGTTATGTCCGCCGTCTGGCTTATCGGGTAGGTGAAGAAGCCGACGGGAATGCTCGCCTCAAAATTGCGCATCTGAATCTCCGACTTGACCGTCGGGTTGCGCTGGAGGCGGGAAACCGTAACCAAATCCATATAATAGAAGGTCAGCTCGCAAAGCTCCGCTATCTGGGATTGCACAAAGAGCGTGCTTTTCGTCGGGTCAAGCCCCGCGCTCATGTAGTCAAGCGCAACCTCGATAACGTTCTGCCTTACCTTCTCGGGATTCTCGATATTATCGGTAAGCGCCTGAGCGTCCGCTATCATAATGAGAACCTTATCGTATTCGCCGCTGTTCTGCAATTCGACCCTGCGCCTCAGCGAGCCGACGTAATGCCCTATATGAAGCCTTCCGGTAGGTCTGTCGCCGGTAAGAATAATCTTGCCCATCTGCTTTTCTCCTTTATTAGTAGCGGTTATCGTAAATTCTGGTGCTCTTTTTCTCGCTGCGCGGCAGGTCGCCTATCGCAACAACCTTCGGAACGATTATCAGCCCGATTCGCGCCTTGAACTGCGCGCATATCTCCTTTTCAAGCTCGAAGCGCTCGCTTTCGGAAACAGCGCTCTCAACGAAAAGCGTCAGCCTGTCCTTGCCCTCAAAGTGGTCTATCATCACCTGATATTCGCTTGACGCGCGAGGAATTTCCTTCAGCACATCGTCAATCTGCCCGGGGAAGATGTTGACGCCCTTGACCTTGACCATATCGTCCGTGCGCCCGAGTATTACGTCAATTCTCGGGTACTTGCAGCCGCAGGGGCAGGAGCCGGTGAGCATTCTCGTCAAATCGTGGGTGCGGTAGCGGATAAGCGGAGCGCCCTCCTTTTGCAGGGTGGTAATAACAAGCTCGCCCATTTCGCCGTCCGGAAGCACCTTGCCCGTTTTCGGGTCGATTACCTCGCAGTATACGTAATCGTCGAACATATGCATTCCGTTTTCCTCATCGCAGGAAATTCCGATTCCGGGCCCGTAGATTTCCGTAAGCCCGTAAATATCGTAAAGCTCGACTCCAAGCTCGTTTGCAATGCGTTTGCGCATCTTTTCGCCCCAGCGCTCCGAGCCGATAACGCCCTTTTTGAGGCAAATGCTGTCCTTAACTCCGCGCTTTGCAATCTCCTCGGCTAAGAGCAGGGCATAGGAGGAGGTGGCGCACAGGACGGTTGAGCGCATATCCTGCATAAACTTTATCTGCTTGTCCGTGTTGCCGGGTCCCATCGGGATTGCCATTGCGCCAAGCAGCTCCGCGCCCGCCTGAAAGCCTATTCCCGCCGTCCACAGACCGTAGCCGGGGGTTATGTGGATTCTGTCCTTATTGGTTATTCCCGCAATCTCGTAGCAGCGGCGGAACATTATCGCCCAGTCCTCAACATCCTTGCGGGTGTAGGGGATTATTACGGGCGTTCCCGTTGTGCCGGAGGAGGAATGGATTCGGACAATCTCTGTATCGGGAACGGCGGCAAGCCCCAGCGGATAAGCGTCCCGAAGGTTGCCCTTATCGGTGAAGGGCAGGCTTTCAAAGTCCGCCTGAGTCTTTATATCCTCGGCGTTTATTCCCTCTAGCCGCTTCTGATAGAAGCCGTTTTCGACCTGCTTGAGCTTCGCAAGCTGTTTGCGAATTATGTCAAGCGTTTCCTTTTTCATTTCCATGTTCACGCCTCCTTAGCGGCATTTATTCCCGCTTTAAGCGCAAGCCTGTTCATTTCGATAAACTGAGGCTTTACGCGCCTTTCGAGTACCTTTTCGACCTCGCCCTCCGTTATCGGCAGCGCGCCCGTGCTTATCGCCGCGCCGAGGAGATATACATTAAGCGCCTTTTCGCTTCCGCAGGCTTTTTTTGCGTCCTCAGCCGATACGAGCGTCAGCCTTTCTATCTTATCCTTCAAAACCGAGATGTATTTTTTATCGTCGTACTGCGCCCTGCCGATGGACGCCATAACGGGCGTTACGGGAGTTGTGCAGGCGACCACCGCTCCGCCCTTTTTGAGATACGGGAGGCATCTTACCGCCTCGCCCGGCTCAAAGGCTATCACTATGTCGGCAGAGCCTAAGGGGACAAGCGGGGAAGAACAATCGCCAAGCCTTACATGGCTCACTACGCAGCCGCCGCGCTGCGCCATCCCTATGGTTTCGGCGGTTCTTGCGCTTTCGCCCTTCATAAGCGCAGCTTCGGCTATAACTCTGGAGGCAAGCACAGTGCCCTGCCCGCCTACTCCGCACAGCAAACAGTTAACGGTCATCTTAAGCTTCACTCCCTTCCGCCAAGGCTTATCGCCTTTATTGGGCAAACCGCGGCGCAAAGCCTGCAGCCCGTGCATAGCCCCGCGCTTATCTTAGCCTTGCCGCCTTCAAAGGAAAGGGCGGGGCAGCCAAGCTCCGAAATGCATTTGCGGCAGCCTATGCAGCTTTCGCTCACAACCTTCGCCGCATTATCGGGCTTCACTATTGCAACGCAGGGGCTTTCAAAGATTATCACACGAACGCCCTTTTCCCCGCTCGCTTCCTTAACAGCCGCAATCGCCTCTGAAAGCTTCAGCGGGTCAAGCCTGCGCAGGCTCTTTACGCCCAGCGCCCGCAGGGTAGCCTCTATCGAAATCTTTTCGCTTATTTCGCCCATCATCGTTTTGCCGATTCCGGGGTGGGGCTGGTGTCCGGTCATCGCGGTAGTGTGGTTGTCGAGAATCACGAACACCGCGTCCGCCTTGTTGTACAGCGCGTTCACAATTCCCGTGATTCCGGAATGGAAGAACGTGGAATCGCCGATGAAGCCGAAATGCGTTATCTCATCGCTCTCAACGTGCGAAAGCCCCGAGGCTATCGTAAGCCCCGCGCCCATGCACAGGCAGGTGTCAACCATGTCCAGCGGAGCGGCGTTGCCGAGGGTATAGCAGCCTATATCGCCCGAGAACACCGCCTTTTTGCCCTTCATAGCCTGCTTTACAGCGTAGAACGAGGCGCGGTGCGGGCAGCCCGCGCACAGCACGGGCGGGCGCGGCGGAACGGGAATCGCTTCCTCCGCCTTATTCTCAAAGGGAAGCGAAAGGAACGCCGCAATGTCCCTTGCCGCCGTAAGCACGGAGTATTCGCCCGCGGTTATCGCGTCGCCGGTGCGCTTTCCGCGAATGTCCGCACCTAAATGCTTCTTTCCGCATATAGCTATGAGCGCGTCCTCGCATACCGGGTCAAGCTCCTCAAGTGCAAGCACGCTCGTTAAGCCTTCAAGGAAGCTCATAGCCGTTTCTTCGGGGAAGGGGTATGGCGTTCCGACCGTCATCAGCTTAACCTCGGGGTTTCCGAGCAGCCGGAGAGCGTCCTTAACATAAGCGGCGGTTACTCCGCCCGTGATAATTCCCATTTTGCCGCTTCCGGAAACGCGGTTCATTCCGCTTTCGGAAAATACCCTGCCAAGCTCCGCTTCACGCGCAAACAGCTTCTGCTTGTTCTGATAGGAAAGGCGGGGGAAGATAACCCATTTCGCGTCCTTTTCAAAGCCGCTTCCGCATACGGGCTTCGGCAGCTCGCCCACCTCTATTCCCGCGCAGGAGTGGCAAACGCGCGTTGTTGGGCGCAGGATTACGGGCGTTCCGTATTTTTCGGATAGCTCGAACGCCTTTATCGTCATCTCAAAGGCTTCCTCGGGCGTTGAGGGGTCCAGAACCGGTATGCGCGCATATCGTCCGAATGCTCTTGTGTCCTGCTCCGTCTGCGAGGATATAGGACCCGGGTCGTCCGCACAGAGAATCACAAAGCCGCCCTTAACGCCTATATAGTTGAGGCACATTATAGGGTCGGAGGAGGCGTTCAGACCCACCTGCTTCATTGTTACCATTGCGCGCGCTCCGGCGTAAGCCGCGCCCGCCGCCGTTTCAACCGCCGCCTGTTCGTTTACGGACCACTCGACGTATACTCCGCCCTTATTGCGCTTTGCCGCCGTTTTTTTGTAGGTACAGCCTTCGATTATAAATTTCA
>CAZUTB010000075.1:0-7678 GCA_964622905.1 uncultured Oscillospiraceae bacterium
GTCGCACATGATAAGGTCGGTAACTCCGGAGGAAATGAGCAGCGTTGCGATTGCGACTCCCGCCGCGCCCGCTCCGCTCATAACAACGCGGATTTCCGAAAGCTTCCTTCCGGTAATGCGCAGGGCGTTGGTCAGCGCCGCAAGGGTAACTACGGCAGTTCCGTGCTGGTCGTCATGGAAGATAGGAATGTCGCAGACCTCCTTGAGCTTTTTCTCAATCTCAAAGCAGCGCGGGGCGGAGATATCCTCAAGGTTTACTCCGCCGAAGCTGCCCGCAAGCAGACGCACGGTGTTTACTATATCGTCAACATTCTTTGAGCGGACGCAGAGCGGAATAGCGTCAACTCCGCCGAATTCCTTGAAAAGCACGCATTTGCCCTCCATAACGGGCATTCCCGCCTCGGGACCAATGTCGCCAAGCCCAAGAACCGCAGTTCCGTCCGTAACAACCGCTACGGTGTTGAAGCGGCGGGTAAGCTCGTAGCTCTTGCTCACGTCCTTCTGAATCTCAAGGCAGGGCGCGGCAACGCCGGGGGTATAGGCAAGCGCGAGATCCTCGCGGGTATTGAGCGGCGCGCGGAGCTTGATTTCAAGCTTGCCCTTCCATTCTCCGTGCAGGCGAAGCGACTCCTTAGCGTAATCCATAAAAATGCCTCCGTAAGCGCGGCAGAGCCGCGAAATTCTTTAACTCTTTTATTTTAACAGAAATTCATGCAAATGCAATCCGCAAAAGCCTTCTGTTTGACATACGCCTGCCGCTTTGCTATATTTACAGTATTATTATTGGCGGCGCTTTTGCGCATCTTTTATATCGGAGGCATACCATGCTTCGGATTTTGCTTAGCGGAGATCAGCATATCGGGCGCGATTACAGCTCGCTTGAGCGGGAGGACAGCGCGGCGGCGGAGCGGCTTAAGGCGGCTCGGCTTACCGCGCTTACCAATTCCGTTCGCGCGGCGCTTGAATATTCATGCGATTATTTTGTTATCGCGGGCGACCTTTTTGATAAAAAGGAAGTGCCGAAGGAGCTTGTTTCATCGGTCTGCCTTGCGCTCTCGGAATGTGCAGTACCTGTGATAGTTATTCCGGGAAACCACGATTTTTTTGCGGGCGAGGACGACGCGCTGTGGAGAAAATTCAAGGAATGCGCCGCGGATAATACCGTGCTGCTTTCCTCGCCCTGCGCCTATGCTACTGAAAGGGCGGTATTCTATCCCTGCCCTTGCGAAAGCCGTTACAGCGCCGAAAACGCACTCGGGTGGCTCAGAGATAACGCAGAACGGGACGAAAACAGGCTCAATATCGGAATAGCGCACGGCGCGCTTGAGGGGCTTTCCTGCGATAGGGAAAAGCGCTATTTCTCTATGACGGAGGAGGAGCTTGCCTCCCTTGATATGGATTTGTGGCTTATCGGGCACACGCATATTCCGTTTCCGGACGGGGATAAAATCGAGAGCGCGCTTATCTTTAACGCCGGAACGCACCAGCAGACGGATATTGCCGATAATGCCGAAGGCTCTGTGTTTGTTATTGACGCGGATAAGAGCGGCGCGAGCGCAAGGCGCGTTAAAACCGGCGTTGTTTCGTTTGCGCGGCTTTCCGTTTCGGTTATTAGCGGCGAGGGGCTTTTCGAGGCTTTGGAAAGAGCGATTCCCGACGCTTACGGCAAAAGCTCCGTTGTCCGCGCCCAGATAAGCGGCATCGTTTCTGACGAGGATTATGCGGGCAGGATGGATATATATGCAAGGATTCGCGAGCGGCTTTTGCGCTTTGAGGTTTTTGACGACGGGCTTCGCGAGGAGATAACAGAGGAAATGATTGATGAGGAAACGCTGGAGGGGACGGTTGAGAACCGCCTGCTCAAGCGCTATCTCGGCTCGCCGCGCCTTCTGGAAACGGCGTTTATGCTTATAAAGCGCGTTAAGGAGGATGAGTAAATGCGGCTTATTCGCTTTTCATCCGCTCAGTATGCGGGAATAAGGGGCGCAAGCGCGGACTTTTCGGCGGGAATCAACGTGCTTCTCGGGGATAACGAGGCGGGAAAAAGCACGCTTATCGGCGCGCTCCTGAGCGTACTCACAAAGCCCTCGCGCCTTGATAAGCGCATGGACAGGGCGTTTATTGAGCGCGAATTTCCGAAAAACGGAGCGGATACAATAGACGCGAGCCTTTCCTTTGAAAAGGACGGGCAGGAGTATAAAATAACCAAGATATGGGACAGAAAGAACGCCGAAAGCCGCTCTGAGCTTGTGCTTCCGAGCCTTTTGGTATATCGCGGAGATGAGGCGGATTCGGCGCTTGCTTCCCTTATAAGCCTAAGCCCCGCCCTTATGCGCAACTTGGTTTTCGTTCGTCAGGACGCCGAGAAGGAGATTCTTGAGTGGTGCTACGGCTTTTTTGACGAGGGGCTTAGAAAGGGCGACGACGGCGGAATAGCCGAGGCGCGCAGAAAGATTTCCGAGGCGTTCTCGGCGGCGGGCGGAATAAGCGAGGAAAAGCTGAAAAACCTGCTTATGACGGAAATTGCCGCTGTCGGCGGGCATTGGGATATCAGGACGGGCGCTCCCGAGGGCGGGAGAGGGCTTGAAAACCGCTGGAGCAAGGGCGTAGGAACGCTTTTGAAGGCATATTACGCATATAAAGAGGCGGAAAAGGCGCTGAATGATGCGAATCTAGCCGAAGATGAGCTTGCGAGGAATCAGAAAAGGCTTTCGGAGCTGACGAAGGTATGGGACGAAAGCGCGAAGCGCCTTGAGGAAATGCGCAGGCAGTATTCCTTTATTGAGAGCAGGGACAAGACCGCAAAGCTCAGGGATGAATGCCAAAAAGCCGTTGAAAACGCCGAAACGGCGAAGCGCAAATGGCCCGTATTGGTAAGCTGTCTTGCGCGCGCAAGGGAGCTTGAGGATATTAAGCGCGCCGCGGAAAGCTTTGCGGAGCGCGCAAGGCTCCTTAAGCTTTCGGATGAGCAGAAAAAGCTTGACGCGGAGATTGAGAAGCTTACAAAGGAGAAGGAAGCCCTCGCCGGAATCAGGGAGGATGCGGAGAAGGCGCTCGCGCTTTCCATGAGCGCAAAGCAGGCTGAGGCGACTCTCGGCGCGGTTAAGCTGCATCTGTCCCTTCGTATGGAGGATGGGAAATCCGCGGTACTAGCCTGCGAAAACGGAGAAAAGGTGCTTTCCGGAAGCACCGAAACCGACATAAGCGGCGCCCTTCGGCTTTCCGTTGACGGCGTTATGCACCTTGCCGCCGCTCCGCAGGGAATGGACGTTTCGGCAATAGAAAGCGCGCGGGATAAGGCTCGCGAGGCGCTTTCGGAGATTCTTTCGCGGCGCGGAGCTGCGGATATTCCTGCGCTGAACGCGCTTGTAAGGCGCACTGCGGAGCTTGATTCTATGCTCTTTGAAAAACGGCTTGCGCTGAAAAACGCGTCATCAGAGGGCGATGCTTCGGAGCTAATCAGCAAGGCTGAGGCGCTTCCTGCGGGAAAACCCGCGCCGCAGACGCTGGAGGGCGATATCGCCGCGCTTATCGGAAGAACCCAAGTAGCCACATTGCCCGAGTATATAGCCAAGTGCGTTGCGAATCTTGAAGCCTCCGAGTCGCTTTACGGCAGCGCGGACAAGCTTGAGCTTCTTCTTTCGCAAAAGCGCGCAGAGCTTTTGGAATACGAAAAGCAACTTTCAGAGTGCAAGAACGCGCCCGACATCGGCGCTGATGAGTTCGCGGGCAGAATCAACGCCTTGAAGCGCGAAAATGATGCGCGCGCTCAGGAGCGCGAGAGCCTTATGCGCGAGTCGGGGCGGCTGTCCGCGCTCGCAGGCGGGGATGTTTCCGAGCTTTCGCAGCGCGAGGAGGAGGCGCGGAGTGCGTTTGAGCTTCTTAAGCAGAGGTATGCCGATTTGCTCACGATTTCCAAGGATTTCGAGGAGCTGAGGCAGGATAATTCCGCGCGGTTTGACGATTTCAACCGCCGCTTTGCCGATAATCTTTCCGTGATAACGGGCGGCGAGGTCGGAATTGATACGGACGGCGGGCTGTCGCTTGTCGGCGCTTCCGGTCGGCTTACAATGCCGGAGCTGCTTTCGCAGGGCACAAAGAAAACGCTTCTGCTCGCGTTCCGCCTTGCCGTCCTTTCCTGCTTTTTCCCTGCGGGCGGCGGGCTTGCGGTTATGGATGACGAGCTGCTTGATATGGACCCCTCGCGCCGCGCAATGGCGGCTGAGCTTATCTCGCGGTTCGCGGAGGATAATCAGGTAATCTTTGCTACCTGCGATCCCGCTGTCGCCGAGCTGCTTAACGGGAACACGATAGCCATAGAAAAACACAGGTTTCAGCATCAGTAACTCTTGGTATAAATATTATGCGGCTTTTGCCGCCCGAAGGGAGCGCAACTATGTATTGTTTGAGAAATGTTTCCGATGATATAGTGTGGGTCGGCGGCAATGACAGGCGGCTTGCCATGTTCGAGGGGGTTTATTCCGTCCCGAACGGAGTTTCCTATAATTCTTATCTGATTCTGGACGACATGACGGTGCTTGTCGATACTGTTGATAAGGCTGTCGCCGAGGTTTTCTTTGAAAATCTTGAGCGTGCTCTTGGCGGAAGAAAGCTTGATTACGTTATTGTTCAGCATATGGAGCCGGACCATTCCGCAACGCTCATGCGGCTTCTCGCGGCGCATCCGGAAACGGTTGTCGTCTGCGGCGCAATGACCGCTAAAATGATAAACCAGTTCTTCGGAGTGGATGTAACCGGCAGCGCCTATATCGTTCGTGAGGGCGATGTGCTTAACACCGGAAAGCATGAGTTTACCTTCGTTATGGCGCCTATGGTGCATTGGCCTGAGGTAATGGTTACCTACGAGAAACGCGAAAAGGTGTTGTTTTCCGCCGATGCGTTCGGAACCTTCGGGGCGCTGAATGGCGCGCTTTTTGCCGATGAGGTTGATTTCTATGGCGGTTATATGGACGAGGCGCGCAGGTATTACACCAACATTGTCGGCAAGTACGGCGGGCAGGTTTCCGCTCTGCTAAAGAAGGCCTCGGCGCTTGATATTTCCATGATTTGCCCGCTGCACGGCTTTGTTCACCGCCGCGCGCTCGGAGATTATATCGAAAAGTACAGCCTTTGGAGCCGCTATCTGCCTGAGGAAAGCAGCGTAATGATTGCCTACGGCTCGGTTTACGGGCATACCGCCAACGCCGCCGATATTCTCGCCTGCCGCCTTCGCGAGATGGGAATAAAGACGCGCGTTTTCGATGTTTCCGTAACTCCCGCCTCCGATATCGTTGCCGCCGCGTTCCGCTCAAGCCATCTGGTTTTCGCCTCCGCAACCTATAACGCGGGCATTTTTGTTACAATGGAAGCCCTGCTGACCGATATGCTTGAGCATAATCTGCAAGGCAGAACGGTTGCGGTTATCGAAAACGGCTCATGGGCGCCGACAAGCGGAAAGCTTATGCGCGACCTGCTTGCTAAAATGAAGAATATGACAGTCCTTGACAAAACTGTTTCCCTGCTTTCTTCCGTAAACGAAAGCGCGCGCGAGGCGCTTATGGAGCTTGCGGACGCGATTGCGGCTACGATGCAAAAGGACGAGCCGGAGGCGGCAAAGCCGCAGGATAACGCCGACCCCGCCGCAATGCGCTCGCTTTCCTACGGGCTTTTCGTGCTTTCCGCAAGGAGCGGAGGCAGGGACAACGCCTGCATCGTCAACACGCTTTCGCAGCTTACGGACGAGCCTAAGCGCGTTTCCGTGTGCATCAACAAGAAGAATCTTACACATGATATGATAGCGGAATCCGGTATGTTCTGCGCGTCCGTCCTCTCCGAAAGCGCCGATTTCTCCGTGTTCACGCGCTTCGGCTTCAGCTCCGGAAGGGATGGGGACAAGTTCGGCGGCGTGCCGGAAAACAGGTCTGTCAGCGGACTGCGCTATGTCACCGAAGGCGCTAACGCCTATATCTGCGGCAAGGTGACCGCCTCCGTGGACTGCGGAACGCATACGCTTTTCATCGCCGACGTTACCGAGGCGGTGCGGCTGACTCCCGAGCGCTCCGCAACCTATCAGTATTATTTTGACCACATCAAGCCGAAGCCCCAGCCCGCCGAGGAGAAGAAAAAGGGCTTTGTCTGCCGAATCTGCGGCTATGTTTACGAGGGCGACACGCTCCCCGCGGACTTCATCTGCCCGATATGCAAGCATGGAGCAGACGCGTTTGATGCTATCAAGTAAGATATAGCGTTTTAGACGTTCGTTTGAGATGACATGAAGATTTTTGAGAAGAAAAACAGCAGCTGCGGCAATAGTGTCGAAGCTGCTGTTTTATATGGATTCATAAGCTCAATATCATTGTCTTGTCAGCCAGTTAATGCCTTTTGCTGTTCTTTTATCCGGCTCGTTGAAATGCCCGCCCTCGTTAAGCTCAAAAATTGTTTCAGCGCCTAATTCCGCAAAACGCTTTTCGACAATTCGGGTATTGTCCTCGACCGAGGCAAGCCGCATATTTTTTGTCATCTTTTCCTTGCTGCCAACGGAAAAGTATGCGCGCGCAGGCAGGCGCTTCGGCTCGCTGCTTAATGCATAATCTGTAAAGCCGTCATACCAAAGCGAGCCGGATACGGAGGCGAAGCCGTCGAAGATTTCCGTTTCAAGCTGCGCAAATACAGCGAAAAGCCCTGCGAGTGAATAGCCGGCAAGATAGCGCTTTGCGGGCGCTTTATCAAGCGCGCCTTCAACTGCCGGTATCAGCTCGTATACCAATAAATGCAAATATACACGAGCGCCGCCCGCAAAATCCTCGCCTGCGCGGAAGGCTCTTTTCGCCGCCCACGGCGAAAGCTCCGCGTTCCAATCCGTACCGCTTATAGCGGCAATCGAGGGGCGCGGAGCGATAAGCATACTAAAAATTGCCGCTGCTTCGTACTTTTCCGCGTGAAGATAGACAATAGCGTCGGATTCGCCGTGAAAAATCGCCGCTTTGCGTCCCGAAACCGTAAGCAGAGTGCAGTTATCTTCCGTTTTCATCCCCTCCTTCAATACCGAAAAGTATATTCCCGCGCCGCGGTTTCGTCAATCTGAGCCTTTTTGCAGGAATCGTGCCATAAAAACTGAATCATATTCAGCGGGCGTTAAGCGTTATTGCGTCTTAATAACTGCCCGCCGGAGTGTGAATTATGGCTGATTTCTGCCGCCTTGAGCTAACGGATATTGAGAAGAGCTTCGCTGGTCACGCGGTGCTTTGCGGCGTTTCGCTTCTTCTTCGCGGCGGCGAATGCGCGGCGATTACGGGCGAAAACGGCTGCGGGAAAAGCACGCTGCTTCGCATTGCCGCAGGGCTGCTTCCGCCTGCCAAGGGAACTGTAAGCATTGATAAAAGTATAAGCATTCAATATGTTCCGGACTCGTTTCCGCCCATCCCGATAACCGGTGTTGAATTTCTCGGAAGGCTTGCGCGCGTTGACGTTCTGCGAAATATCGCGCTCGTTAAGGCGCTTTCGATGGCGGATTATTTGAGCCTTCCCATATCGGCATATTCCAAGGGGATGCGCGGAAAAATCTGCGCGCTTCAGGCGCTGCTCGCAAGCCCCGAACTGCTCATTTTAGATGAGCCTATATCGGGTCAGGACGCGGAATCCCGCCGCGCGTTTATCACAGAGGTCAGGCGGCTGATGT
>CAZUTB010000076.1:0-7630 GCA_964622905.1 uncultured Oscillospiraceae bacterium
GGGCTGGGCTTCCGTCTGTTTAGCTCAAAAGGGCGCAAATGTAACGGGCGTTGACCAATCGACAACCGCAATAAAAGCCGCTAACGAATATGCGATAATTTATGAGCTTGAGGATAAAATCAGATTCAAACGCTCTGATGAAAGCTGCCTTAACGAGTTCGAGGACGGGCATTTTGGCGGTATGTTTTCTTCAAACACGCTGGACGTAATTCCGCGCGAAAATGCAGAATCAATACTCAAGGCTGTTCACAGAGTTCTAAAGCATGGAGCAGACGTTGTTATAATGCTCAACCCTTATGCCGATGAGGATTTCCGTGCGAAAAGGAATATGATAGCGCTGGGTGAAGACCAATACACAATGAACGGAGTCCTCAGATGTGTCAATAAAACGCGTGAGGACTGGATAGAGTTTACAAAGCCGTGGTTTGAGTTTGTAAGCTACGAGGATTTCAGGTTTGACGGCGAGCCGCAAGACCTCAACCGCCGCTTGTTCGTGTTCAGAAACAGGTAAGCGCCATGAAGATAAAAGCATTGCATGAGCAGTTTTCGGTGCTGAAGCTGCACTCGGTTAACGATTTCGCTCCGCAGGGACTCTATTTTCTGTCCGTTACCGATGAGGAAATTTCGCTTGTATGCGAGGAAAGATTCTCGCCTAAAAGCACAGCTGCTTCCGATAACGGCTGGAGAGCTTTTAGAATTGAGGGAATTCTGGATTTTTCTCTCATAGGGATTCTTTCAAAGATTACCGCTTTGCTTGCCGAAAACAATATCGGAATCTTTGCCGTATCCACCTATAACACCGATTACATAATGACAAAAGCCGAAAGCTTTGAGCGCGCTCTGAGCGTAATGGAAGCAGCGGGTTACGAGATAATACGCTGACGCTGCAAAATTACTGATACAAATTCATTATTATAATAGCCGCTTTGCTCAACAACAAGCCGCAATGAGCAAAGCGGTTTTCTCTATGCAAGCACAAATTTCCGCATTCGACATGAGTGCCGAATGCGGAAACGCCGCCGCATTATTCGTTTTCAATGCCAAATAAAACGCCGAGTTAATATGAGGCACCGATAGCCGAATAGCGGTTAACGGCTCAGCAGAAAGGACATTTGCCGAGCTTACGCTTCATCTGAGATACCGCGCTCCCCATAGCCTTCCTGAGCGGTCTGCTTTGGGGCATCATCATGTATCCAGCGCCCGCAATAAACCCAAGCGCCGCGCCTGACATCATTGGAAAAATCCCGCGCATGGCAATCCCCTCCTTTCAGCGACTGTGAGCGTTTTTGCCTGCGCGTATATGTCCGCGCATAGCAGAAAGCCTTCCCACATCATCGCCGGCTTAGCAAAAGTATGCCCGAAGGTAAGCGCTAATATGAAAAGGCTTATTGTGTCATTTTTTACAGACTGAGTTTTTTCAGGTTTTTCGCGAACTCATCATCGTAGGGTGCAGTAAAGCTTAGCGGCTGCCCTGTTATCGGGTGCAAAAGCGATAGCGAATATGAATGCAGCATCAGGCGAGAGGTCATCTTCTGCGCCGCAGCGTTTCCGTAGATTACATCGCCCAATACAGGATGATGAAGCGAAGCCATATGAACCCTTATCTGATGGGTTCTTCCGGTTATCAGATGAACGTCGATGAGCGACGCTCCCTTAAGCTCCTTTATCAGCTTCCATTCAGTCGCAGACTGCCGCCCGTCATCCGAAATCGCCATTTTCTTTCTGTCATGCTTATCACGGGCTATAGGCTTATCTATCGTCCCGCTTTCTTCCTTCATCGCTCCGTAAACCGCAGAGATATAATGCTTCTCAATCTGTCTGTTCTTGAGCATTTCGGAAAGCTTCAAATGCGTTCTGTCATCCTTAGCAACAAGCAAAAGACCGCTGGTATCCTTGTCAAGGCGATGGACAATCCCCGGGCGCAGCTCGCCGCCGATTCCCGAAAGCCCGCCCAGATGATAAAGGAGCGCATTTACGAGCGTATGGTCCGGATTTCCCGCAGCAGGATGAACAACCATCCCCGCCGGCTTTACGACCACCGCCATATACTCATCCTGATACAGCACGGAAAGCGGGATGTTCTCCGGCTCTGCCTTTGACGGAAGCGGCTCAGGAATCATTATTTCAACGTTTTGACTGATTTTAAGCTGAAAGCTTGCTTTTGTTACTATAATACCGTCAACCTTAACAGCGCCTTGCTCAATTAGCGAAAGCGCACGCGAGCGCGTAAGCTCCGTTTCCTCGGCTATGGACTTGTCTATGCGAGCAGGGATGTTTACAGCATATGAAATAACGTCACTCATCGCGCTTCTCCCATGCAGACGGCGTTGTAAACAAGCTAAGCCCAATAAGCGCAAGGCCTACGCAGAGGGCTGCGTCCGCAACATTGAATACGGCGAACTTAACGAAAAGCGGCTCTATCATATCGACAACATAGCCGTAAAACACCCTGTCATAGAGATTGCCCAAAGCCCCCGCGAACGAAAGCGCAAAGCCTATGCAGCTCATAGGGCTCAGCTTAACGCGCAGAATAAGCCAAACCGCAGCCGCAAGCACCACAAGCGTAATTGCGGCAAGCACAGGCGTTCCTCCGCTGAGCATTCCGAACGCCATTCCGGTGTTTTCAGTATAGCAGATGCCTATAACCCCGGGAATCAGCTCAATTCTCTCTCCTGCCGCTATCAGCGCAGAGGCAAGATGCTTGACAAGCCTGTCAAGCGCAAAAACCAAAGTTGCCATCGGAATAATCATCCATTTTTTCAATACAGTACCTCCAAATCTCCATGCCGCTGCTTTGACTTATTATTTCAGCTTATACTGCACAATTTCAACAATATCGGCAAGGAAGTCGCCGATAACGGGCAGATTCGCAAGCGCCAGCCGCTGAAGCACAATGATAATTATCGCCCCGAGTATGGTAAACCCGACTGCCGTTCCCGCGCCTCTTGCAATACCGCTCAGAAAGCTTCGCCACAATATCTTCCTCGGATTTTTCAGGTATTGCAGGTATTCGGGCAAGCGCATTCGCTCGCTTGCTTCTATCCATAGCTCAAGCTTTCTTTGCAGCTCATCGCCGTATTTATTCATCTCAACGCCTCCAATGCTAGAATTGCCTGAAAGCGTGTATTGATACGGAGATGAAGCGCAGGGGCAGAATCCTAATCAGCGCGAAAACTGAAAGCTTACAAAATCAAAATTGCTTCCGGGAAGGAATACGAAGGTCAGCTCGCCTTTTCCGCATATGGGCGCAAGCTCAAAGGTTCTTTCTTCCTCTCCGTTTGTTTTGGTGAACTCGATTATGCGCGCCTCCGAATTACCGCTTTCATCTTTAAACCTCAGATGAATGGTATTCTTCTCAATCGGACTGTTTCCGCATACGGCAATGCGGCTTACGCCTTCGCCGAAATCCATATTCGTATACATCAGCGATACGTTATTGCCGATTCCCATAACGCGGCTGCCGTTTACGCTGTACTTATCGCCGTAAATACTGTCCGCCTCAGCAGCGGGAATGCAGGCTGTGGCGCGCTCGGTTTCAATAAAGCTGAATCCCTTTACATGAACTCTGTCACGCGTCCTAAAGCAAATGGTATGCAGCCCTCTCAGGCGCTTAGGCAGCTTCCACCGCTTCTCATCATAGGTATTCCATATTTTTGTTCTCTCATATTCGCAAACGGTCAGAAGCTCGCCGCCGTTATCCGGAATTCCATCCCATACCTCGATATGAGAAGACTCGAAGGTTATTGTGAAAACCCAAAGCGCTATCTCATCGGAACCGGCTGAGCCGAAGTCTACGCGCTCGAAACCGAACATCGCGTTGCCATCAATCGCCGGCGGGATTGATACTCCCCTATCATTTCCGTTGGGAAGCTTATGCGAAGAAACGCTGTAAAGCCCCGCCGAAACAAACGAATACGGGTTTATAACCGCCGCACCGAAGCCCTCCGCGGTAAAGCGCATAAGCGAGATTATCTCGGGATGGTCGTATCCGCAGGAAATGCTTGCGCGGAGATAGAATTCGCCATCGCCGACTGCCGTAATAACAGCTTCGTTTCCGCTTGCCTCAGCCTTTGCTATATTCGTATTTATTCCCATTGCGGTCGCGGCGCGGAAGGAAACGTCGCGATATGTGGCGTTTTCGGGATAGATAACCGCCTTTACGGAGATTCCGTTATTGTCGGGAGTCAGGACTGATTGCGCGGTTCTTACAAGCTCAATCTTTCTTACGGGAATTTCATCGCACTTGATTGAAGCAGAGTTTTCGTCATCCGCGGAAATTCCCTCTGGCATTGAAGGATTCACAGCCGATAGCGTAAGCTCCGCATCCCTTAATCCCTTTGAGCTGACCTTAATGAAAATATCGCCCGCGCAACCTCTGCTCATAATCATCGCGAGCAGCTTGCCCGAGAAAAGCCGCCTTGACGTTCCCTTATAGCTGTCCATGTCCGTGCTGTCGCCGTTATCCAGCCCGACAAGCCGCCCCGCGCCGGATACGGAAACGTTTACCCTGTTTGTTGCATTTTCAACAGGCGCTCCGCTTTCGTCCTCCATCCGTATAGTGACAAAAATCATATCACGACCGTCCGCCGTCATATCAAGCTTGGACGGTTCCAGAATTATCGTTTTCGCATCACCGAAGGAGCGGGCGCAATCCGTTGCGCGAACCATTCCGCTTTCGTCAATTCCTTCGGCGGTAAGCTCGCCTTTCTCATATGCTACACGGAAATCCGCGATAATATGCCGACCCAGAAGCCGGTCGAGCTTCTCGGTTCCTATTGCCTTTCCGTTAAGCGAAAGACGAACAGAAGGAAGGTTCGACGCAACTCTGACGTCGATGATTTCGCCATCGTTCCAATCCCAATACGGGTAGATATGGACAAAGGGCTCATCCTCCGCGTTTGTCCATTGCGAACGGCAGACCCAATATGCATCCTTTTCAAACCCCGCCGTATCAATCATGCCGAAATAGCTGTTTTTAGTATGGTACGGAGTAGGCTCTCCGATATAATCAAAGCCCGTCCAAAGGAAGGTTCCAAGGGAGAACGGCGCGTCGCGGTCATCGCAAAGGCAGTCCTCTATGCTCTTAGCCCCCCACGAGGTGGGGCTGTTGCCAAGCGAAGAGCATTGCAGGTCATCATCCGCAAGAATCGAGCTTGTAAGCGGGAAGTGATAGATTCCTCTGCTTTGAACCACCGAGGCGGTTTCGCTTCCGTAGATTTTCCAGTCCGGATGCTCCGAATGATGCTTTTCGTAGAAGCGCTCCGCATAGTTATAGCCGACCACCTTGATTATATCGGCGCATGCCTGCGTATTCTCCCACGGAATGTAGTTACTGCCGAATGTCGCGGCGGCGTTTTGCCTGTAATCAAACCTTTCTGCAAGGCTTTTAAGCTCCGCCGTCAGCTCCATTCCGTGTTTCTTGTCGGCGTGAGTATCGTATATCTCGTTTCCGATAGACCATAGGATTACGGAGGGATGGCTCCTTCCCTGCTTTACCCAGCTTTCAGCATCCCTTGCGTGCCATTCTTTGAAAAATCTTGCATAATCGTAGTCGGTTTTATTCCTTTCCCATATGTCGGAAAACTCGTTATCTACGAGCATACCAAGCTCATCGCAAACCTCAAGCAGCGCGGTAGCGGGCGGATTATGGGATGTTCTTATGGCATTCACGCCCATAGATTTGAGCTTTTTAATCTGGCGAGCCAAGGCTTCACGGTTTATCGCCGAGCCAAGCGCGCCAAGATCATTATGCATACACACGCCGTTAAGCTTCATATGCTTTCCGTTCAGTAAAAAGCCCTTGTCCGCGTCAAAGCGAATATCCCGAAGCCCGAAGCGAAGCTCTGTTTCGTCAACGGTTTCACCGGATTTTATCAAGCGGCAGGAAAGCGAATAAAGATACGGCGCATCTACATCCCATTCGATTGGGCTATCAATAACAAGCTTCTGCTCAAGCCCTCCGGCAGCTTTTGCGACAGTGCTTCCCGTTTCATCATAAACGCAGCACTCCAGCAGGCAGTCAGACGCTTCTGAAGCCTCAGCCGCAATATATACCTCGTATATATCCCCTGCTTTTTTCGAGCTTACATAGATACCGTTATCCTCAAAATGCGTTTCGGGAAGACAGGATATAAACACATCGCGGTATATTCCCGCTCCTGAATACCAGCGGCTGTTAGGGCTTTGATGCCTAACAGATACCATAAGCTCGTTTTCGCCGTCCTCCAGCGAATCCGTCAAGTCCACCGAGAACCTTGTATAACCGTATTTCCACTCAAAAACGCTTTTTCCGTTGACATAAATTGTGCTGTCCATATACACGCCGTCAAAGGTAAGCACCGTGCGGTTTGGGCTTGCAAAGGGCGTTATTGTATGCCTGTACCAGCCCGTGCAGGTTTCATATAAGTCTTTTGTGTTATAGATAAGAAAATCATGCGGAATATCAACGGGCACAAAATCCGCAGACTGCGCGGCTGATATATCCGAGTTTATCGGAAGCTTTGCAAATTCCCATCCCGAACAAAACAGCTCAGTTCTCTTATTCATTGTAAAGTTTCTCTCCTCTTTCTGTCTTTTCCAACAGCTCTCGGCTTATATTCCAAACATTGTCCCCGTAGTTGCTTACTGCGGTCAGCATAATGCCGCTTTCGCGCCTTAGCACAGTTACGAAGCTAACCCCCGGGTCACAGCCCTGAAAGCTAAGCTGCATTCCCTCACCCCTCTCGCGCAGCCAAAGCCCATAGCCGTATTTATCCTCGTCATCCGCCGCCTAAACGCTTGTCATTTCGTCAAGCAGCTTCTTCCCGATTATTTTTCCGCCTATAAGCCCCTTCCAGAACTGCTCAATATCATAAACCGTTGTAAACGCTCCGCCTGCGCCGGTACCCTTAACATCAACGCTGTATATGTTCGTGTAATAATCTCCGCGCTCCTCGTCAAATATGTATGCGTTTACGCATTTTGCGGGAAGCCTGTCAAGCTCGTAATAGCCGGTCGAGGTCATACCGCATTTATCAAATACGGCAGCTTTGAGGTATTCATCAAAGGGCTGCTTTGTTACGCTTTCGATTATAAGCCCCAGAAGAACATAGCCCGAATTGTTGTACATAAAGCGCTCGCCGTGCTTATACATCATCGGCTTATTTATAAAGAGCGGAAGCAAGTCGCGCGAGGTGCGAATTTTGTAGTTGGGATAATCCTTCCACAGCTCGTCGTATTCCTCCATTACGCTCTCGTCAAAGTAATCCGGAACTCCGGAGATATGGCAAAGCAGCTCCCTTACAGTTACATTTCCGTCAATCTGCCTAAGGTCAAAATCGGCGCGGCCTTTCAGCGTATCATTTAGGGAAAGCCTTCCCTCCTCGATAAGCCTCAGAATTCCCGCCGCAACGAACGCCTTGCCTGCCGAAGCGGTCGGAAAACGGTATTCAAAGGTATTCGGCACTTGATTCGCCAAATCGGCAAACCCGCTTTCCTGCGAGTAAAGTATCTCATCGCCCTTTCTAAGGCGTATGCATCCGCGAAAATCCTTAAGCACAGCGGCAAGCTCCTTTGTTGATTTATATGCTAATTATACAGCCGCGCGCCTTAAAAGTACAGAAAATGATGACTCACGGTTAGCCCGTTTTGA
>CAZUTB010000077.1:0-7560 GCA_964622905.1 uncultured Oscillospiraceae bacterium
GCCCCGAGGAGCGGTATCTATCCCGCTTCCTTGCAGCTTTTACGACCGTGAGGCGAATGCCGAACAGTAAAAGCTGGAAAACGGAGCAAATAAGCAAAGCGCATTTGCTCCGAAAGCGAAGCTTCGCTGCGCGTAACGTTCACTAATCGTTCAAACTTTATCCATGCTTTATTCAGCTTGGTGTGTTATTATACGTCTGTACCGAGGGAAGGCAGAGCCCTTGGTGCGAGAATGGGCTTCAATGTGGGAAGCATTCCTTCGCTGAGGGGCGGATAGCAGAGCCGCCCCGAGGCATTCTTCAATCTCCTTCCTTCTTTCCGAAGACGGTGGTGCGCTAAGGCGTGCCGCCGTCTGAGGTTTTTGGCTGAATCTCGTCCGTTTCTTGACAGCTGAGAAAATTGCGATTATTATACCTGTATACGAAAATCTTTGGAGGCGCATATATGAACATTGTCGTAGTCGGCACGGGCTATGTAGGGCTGTCCAACGCCGTATTGCTTTCTCAGCACAATCACGTTACCGCCGTTGATATAATTGAAGAAAAGGTTGCGCTTATCAACAAGCGCGTTTCGCCTATTGTCGATAAGGAGCTGAGCGAGTACCTTGCCGAAAAGCAGCTCGACCTTACCGCCACTACGGATGGAGCGGAGGCGTACAAAAACGCGGACTTCATCATCATCTCGACTCCGACGAATTATGACCCGAAAAAGAACTATTTCGACACCTCGTCCGTTGAGAGCGTTATTGAAAACGTTGTCGGCATAAATCCGGATGCGGTCATCATTATTAAATCGACCGTTCCCGTCGGCTATACCGAGTCGGTCAGAGAGAAGTTCACCTGCGATAACATACTGTTCAGCCCCGAGTTTCTGCGCGAGAGCAAGGCGCTTTATGATAATCTCTATCCCTCGCGCATCATCGTCGGCGTTCCCGAGCATAACAAGCGGCTTGAAAAGGCGGCGCATACCTTTGCGGAGCTTTTGCAGGGCGGCGCGCTCAAGGAAAACATCGACGTGCTTTTCATGAACCCGACGGAGGCGGAGGCGGTCAAGCTTTTCGCAAATACCTATCTTGCCCTGCGCGTCAGCTTTTTCAACGAGCTTGATACCTATGCCGAGGCGCGCGGCCTGAACTCCCGCTCCATCATAGACGGCGTTTGCCTTGACCCGCGCATCGGCACGCATTACAATAACCCCTCCTTCGGCTACGGCGGCTACTGCCTGCCGAAGGATACGCAGCAGCTGCTTGCCAATTACAGCAATGTTCCCAATAATATCATCGGCGCTATCGTGGACGCGAACCGCACCCGCAAGGACTTTATTGCCGAGCGCGTTTTGCAGGCGGCGGGCTATCCGCAGAAGCAGAATGCGGTTGTCGGAATTTATCGCCTTACGATGAAGTCCAACAGCGATAATTACCGCGAATCCTCCATTCAGGGCGTTATGAAGCGCGTAAAGGCGAAGGGCGCGGAGGTAATAGTCTACGAGCCGACGTATAAGGAGGAGCGCTTCTTCAACAGCCGCGTTGTGAACGACTTAGGCGAGTTCAAGCGCCTGAGCGACGTTATTGTCGCTAACCGTTACAGCACGGAGCTTGACGATGTTAAGGATAAGGTTTACACGCGCGATTTGTTTGCGAGGGATTAACAAATGAAAGCGCTTGTTTTGAACTGCTGCCCCGTCAGGGACGGAGCGACCGCGTTTATTGCGCGCAGAATCGCGGAGCGCCTGCGCGAGAGGTTTGATACCGAGGAAGCCTGCATAGACGATTATGAGATAAGCTTTTGCAGGGGCTGCCGCGCGTGCCATAAAACCGCAGTATGCGTTATTGACGACGGCGTAAGGCCGCTTATGGAAAAATTCGGCGCTGCCGATGTAATCGTCTGCGTTTCGCCCTCCTACTGGGCGGATATTCCGGGCGAGTTCAAGGCGTTTATTGACAGATGCACCCCTTGGTGCGATACGCATGAGCCGCATTTGACCCTGCCCTCGGGCAAGCGCGGCTATTCGGCGGCGCTCAGGACGGGCGGCGGAAAGCCCGAATGCCTGAGGGTAATAAGCAGCATAGAGCATTTTTACGGGCATCTGGGCATCGCCGCATCAGGCTCGCTTGCCTTAACCGGCGTTGAATGCCTGTCCGACGCGGAAAAGAGAACGGATGAGATTGACCGCTTCACGGCGGGAATCCTGTAACAGCAGGAGCGTTTAACGGCTTAAAAAAGCGCTGAGCTTATCAATATCGCCCTATATAAATAGGAAGTCCGCCGAGTTTATTTCTCGGCGGGCTTCCTATTATATCGTTATATTTTGAATACCGTTATTCTTCGTCACTCCGGCTTGCTTATCACCGCGAAGGTCGTCTGCCTCAGCTTGGTTTCGGAGTACGGAGTGAGCGTCAGGGCTTCGTCCTTGTCCGAATCCTTCGCTCTGCCCGTCACGGTAATCTGCCCGTTTTCATACACGGCGGTTTCGGGCTTCACCGAATATGCGGAGCTGTTTTCGGCACTGAGTGCGTAAACCTTAGCTCCGTAGGCGAAATAGACGCTCTGGCGATATGCGGGCAGAACGCGCACCGAATGCGGGAGGGAGAGCGTAAAGGTCGATTCTCCCTCGAAGGTTCCCGAAAGCTTCGCAAAGCCGTCCTTTTCTTCAAGCGCAATTTCCTGCCCGTCTGCGGTAAGCCTTGCGCCCTCGCACCATGCGGGAATGCGCAGGAGCAGCGGGAACTGCACGGGCTTTTCGGGCTTTACGGTTATCTCCGCCTCCTGCTTTTCCTCGCTGTAATTTACGCTTACGTTTACCTTGACTCCCGACTTGCGGCAGGTTATCGACGCGCCGAGATAATTGGTTATCGCGATTCCGCCGCCGATGGGACGCGCGAACTGCGTGCGGACCCTCTGCGCAAGCCCCTCGTAAAGCCTGGCGCAAAGCGCGAAATCCTTGGGCTTCGTTCCGCCTCTTCCGGATACGGAGGACTTGGGAATCATGTCGGTAAGCTTTGTTTGGTTTGTCTGCGCGTAGGGCGCGGTTCCCTCGGGGAACATTGCCGCCTGAAGCGCGTTTTCGCATACGCTCTCCAGCATATCCGCGTAAACGCCCTTGCCCTGCAGCAGAAGCAAATCGCCCAGCGCTACCGCAAAGCTCGCCGCCGCCTCGGTGGATACGCCAAAATTCGGGTCTGTTCCGCGCGTGTAATCATCGGACTGGAACGCGCCGGAGGGCGTTCCGTAGTGCTTCATAATCTTCGGTATTCCCGCCTGCGGCGCTTCATATTCGGAGCGCGCGCCCGAATAGCGGTAGAGCGCGGCAGGCGCCTTAACGCCCTGCGCAAGGCATACGCCGTCGGTTATAAGCGTCAGCTTGCGGTTGTATTCAAGCTCCTGCGCGTCCATCGGCTTTGCCTCGGACTTGCGCTTTCTTCCGCCTGTAAAGGTGGCAAGCTCCGTCGTCCAGTCAAAGCCCATTCGGCGGTAGAGCGAGAGCATTTTGAGCATAAGCTCCTTGCCGGTAAGGTCGTAAAGGAAGAGCAGCGAGAGAACGTACTCGGAGGCGTAAACCGCTTCCTCGGGCATAAGCTCGCCCTCGTCCGTCATCATCAGCGCCTTTTCCTTGAGCAGCCCCAAGAGCGCCTTTGCCGCGCGTTCGTCGCAGGTATACATATAGTATTCGCGGTAGAAGCGGCAGAGCATTGACTGCTTGCGGCAGGTTACCGCCATAGCCGCGTCCGCGCTTATCTTTTCAAAAAACGCGGTTACGGCGCTTTTCGCTTCCTCATCGCCCAAGAGCCATGCTATCGGGAGCATGGCGAGAGCCGCGCCGAGCGGCAGCTTCTTTCCCGCTCTCAAAACGGGCAGCAGCCTATCCTTATATATGGTAAGCTGCTCGCGCTCCTTCTCGCCCGGGGTCATCATGTGCGCCGGAAAAGCCACAAGCGCCGAGGGTGTAAGCGGGGCACGGCTGTGGAGCGGTTTTACAAACATCGTCATTCCTCCGTTGCGGCGAAAAATCGCGCGCGCAATTTATCGGCATTGCGCGCTTTATCACGCATAATATTAGTATAGAAGCACGGAGGGATTTCGTCAAGACTGAGCGGTTATTGTATACATTGTTAAGGGGTGAGCGCAATGGCGTCCGAGGTAATCAGGAACAGCTGGGACATATTCGCCGAGGGCGGAATGGCGCTTCTGGGCTGCTTTTCCGGAAGAATGCCGCTTGCAATGCCGCTCCTTGCCGCCGCAATGGTCTGCGATTTCGCCGCGGGAGTTGCTCTGGGGCTTCGCGGAAAAAGCACGCGCAGCGAAAGCGGCTATCTCACCGCAAAGGCTTGCTTTGCGGGGCTTATGCAGAAGGCGGTTGTGCTGCTTGTGGTTTTTCTCGCGGTTATGCTTGACGGAATGCTCGGAAACAGCGCGCCGATGTTCTCGCAGGCAAGCGCGCTTTTTTATCTTTCGCATGAAATAATTTCTCTTTTTGAAAACCTCAGCCGCCTTAATGTTCCTATGCCCGCAAAGCTCCGCCTTGCTCTTGGAGCTTTCCGCGAGGCGGAGTAGATTATTCACTCGCGGTATGCGGTCTATATCCCGTACCGCTTTATTTTATCGCATTTATATTGAATAAATATTCGCAAATCTCTTGACAAAATGTATAAACTAATCTATACTCTCCCGTGTTCCATAATTTTGAGCTGGGAGGCTATTTAAGGATGAAGAAGATTATTGCCGCGCTGATGTGCGCTATGCTCCTGCTTGCGCTGGTCGGCTGCCAGAGCACTACCGCTCCTGCCGCCACTACTGCTGCCGTTACCGCTACCCCCGAGGTAACCGAAGCCCCGACCGAGGCTCCTACCGAGGCGCCCACCGAGGTTCCCGCTACGGAAGTTCCCACCGAGGCTCCTACGGAAGCCCCTACCGAAGCGCCGACCGAGGTTCCCGCTACCGAAGCTCCCACTGCCGAGCCTACCGCAGAGCCTACTGCCGAGCCGTCCGCAATTAAGTCCACGCTGGTGGTTTACAGCAGCTGCGACTTCCCGCCCTTTGAGTACATCGACGACAACAGCGATTATGCGGGCTTCGACATCGACCTGATGAACGAAATCGCGAAGCTGATGGGCGTAGAGCTTAAGTACGAAAACATCACCTTTGATTCCATCATCGCGGGTGTTCAGAGCGGCAAGGCTGATATCGGTCTTTCCGGCTTCACCATTCGCGAGGACCGCAAGGCGAATATTGATTTCACCGAGCCGTATTATCAGACCAAGCAGGCTTGCTTTGCAATGAACGGAACCACCATCACCGATAAGGACAGCCTCAAGGGCAAGACCATCGGCGTTCAGACCGGCACCACCGGTATGTTCGCTGCCGAGGAGCTTACCGACGCCGATAAGGTTATGCCTTACCCGAAGATTATCGACGCTTTCATGGATCTTAAGGGCGGAAAGATTGACTGCATCATCATCGACGAGGCAGTCGGCATAAACACCATGACCGCCATGAACATCGCCGAAATCACCGAGCTTTCCATGGAGTTCGACAATGAGGATTATGCCATCGTTATCGCCAAGAAGCAGCCCGAGCTGCTTGAAAAGCTTAACGACGCTATCAAGACCCTCAAGGAGAACGGAACCGTTCAGACTCTGCTTGTAAAGCATCAGCTTGTTGAAGAATAAGCCTTTCAAAGAATAAATCGCCGCAGAGGGCTGCAGTGCATATTAAGGCGCTGCAGCCCTTTTGCGATTCTCGCTTAGGCATACTAAAAAACTGTGTGGGAGAGTGTCATCATGACGGGCAGCCTTGTAATGCTGGCGCAAGCCGTTTCCTCAGGCAATGTGTTTGATAACTGGTGGCTTGCTATACAGGAGCGGGCTTTTGCGGGTGACCTCAATTTCTGGGAAAATATTTTTAAGGAAATCTATCAGAACTTCCTCCAGAATGACCGCTGGATGAACTATCTGCGCGGGCTGGGGATTACCCTTGAGGTGTCCTTCTTCGCCGCGCTTCTGGGCGTTCTCTTAGGCACCGTGCTTGCGCTTATGCGCCTTTCAAACGTCAAGGCGTTTTCCAAGCTTGCGGGGCTTTACATCGGCGTTATCCGCGGAACGCCTATGCTGCTTCAGGTGCTTATCATCAACTTCGGAATTTTCGGAAATATCAACCTCGATAAGGTTATCATCGGCGTTATAGCCTGCGGCCTTAACAGCGCGGCTTACGTCGCGGAGATTATCAGAGGCGGAATACTTTCCGTTGACAAGGGGCAGACGGAGGCGGGGCGCTCCCTCGGGCTTACGCAGGGCAAGACTATGCGCCTTATCGTTCTGCCGCAGGCTTTAAAAACCTCGCTGCCGCCGCTGTGCAATGAGTTTATTGCGCTGATAAAGGAAACCTCAATCCTTGCCTATATCGCGCTTACGGAGCTTACAAAGGCGGGCGACCTTATCAGGAGCAGAACCTACTCCGCCTTCACTCCGTATATCATTTCCGGCTTGCTGTATTTAATTGTCGTTTCAATATTGACCAAGCTGCTCGGCATTCTTGAAAGGAGGCTGCGTCAGGGTGATAACCGTTAAGGGACTCAAAAAGAGCTTCGGCGGGCTTGACGTCCTCAAGGGCATCGACCAGCATATATCGCCGCGCGAAAAGGTTGTTATCATCGGTCCCTCCGGAAGCGGTAAATCCACCTTTCTCCGCTGCCTCAACCTGCTTGAAAAGCCTACGGCGGGTCAGATTTTCTTTGAGGGAACGGAGATTACCTCTCCGAAATGCGATATCAACGTAATTCGCCGCAGGATGGGAATGGTGTTCCAGCAGTTCAACCTCTTTCCGCACCTGAGCGTAATGAAGAATATAACCCTTGCGCCGCTGAGCCAGAGCCTGATGACGAAGGAGGAGGCGGAAGCCAAGGCAGAGGCGCTCCTAAAGCGCGTCGGGCTTTGGGATAAGGCAAACGCTTACCCCAAGCAGCTCTCCGGCGGTCAGCAGCAGCGAATTGCCATAGTCCGCGCGCTTGCGATGAACCCCGATGTAATGCTTTTTGACGAGCCGACAAGCGCGCTTGACCCCGAAATGGTCGGCGAGGTGCTTGACGTTATGAAGCAGCTTGCCGAGGACGGAATGACGATGGTTGTAGTCACGCATGAGATGGGCTTCGCCCGCGAGGTCGGCGACCGCCTGCTTTTCATGGACGAGGGCGTAATAATCGAGGAGGGCAAGCCCAAGGAGGTCTTTGAAAACCCCACCCAGGCAAGAACGCAGGATTTCCTGCGCAAGGTGCTGTAAGGGCAAATGAGCAGGAGAAACAGAAAGGGCGTAGCAGAACGGGCGAAGCTGAGCTGAAAGCTGTTGTTTCATATAAATGAGCGGGCGAAACTTAGCTCAGTTAAGCTAAGACGGACGCATAGCGCGCTTGTTATTATAATTGATTGAATAATAATCAAGCGGGAGGAAGCAAATCCTCCCGCTTTTCGTACCTGTACGTTGCTTTACGCGCAGCAGGGCGGGAAAACACAGTTTTCCCTACAGATGACGGTGGTGCATTATAATGTGTTTCAGTCCACCAAGCATAGCAA
>CAZUTB010000078.1:0-7560 GCA_964622905.1 uncultured Oscillospiraceae bacterium
CCACAGGCACTTCAAACCTGCTCATATCGGTGTTTTGCAGCCCGCGCAGACCGTGTATTCCCGCGGGCGCATCCCCGTCAAGCTCCTGCACAAGCAAATCGCAGAGCGTCTGATACTGCCTTTCACCATCCGGCGTTCCGGTAAGCGTAAGCTCCGCAAGCTCCTGCGCCTCGGAAAGCTTATCCTCCCTGATGAGCCTGCGAATTTCCGGCAGCGAGTCCTTCGCGTCCTTATTGACGCGATTTCGGAAGCCGCCGTACCAGACGGTATCATCGTTGAGGTTAATGCGGTCAAGCGCCGTTCCGCCGTAAACCATTGCGCCCATTCGCCCGTTGCCAAGGGGAAGCGCTTCCGTCCAAACGGTTGCCGGTTTTTTATAGAGCAGGGTTCTCAAGTGCCCGTCACCTCCACGCTCTCGTTAATATTAAGAATATTGCCTTTAGCGCCGATTACCTTTACTCCGCCAACGTCCGCGCCGCGCACATTGCGAAGGAACAGACCCTCGCCCTGCATCTGCGGGCAGTCGTTCATCATAGCCGGATACCCGGGCTTGCCGTCCTTTGCCATCTCAACAATTACATCGCGCATGGTGACGCGCTCAACCGGCATTTCCGAAAGCCCGTAGAAATAGCCCGCACAGGCTGTGCAATTGCGCGCGGTAACTCCCGTAATGGAAACATCACGAAGCGCCGGCGTAGTTTCGTCAACGGGGTACGGCGCTTTATCCCATACGCGGCGCATTTTGCCGTCCTTGCCGCAGAAATAGTACATATTGAACACGAACGGGCACATTACGTCCTCCATAACGCAGTTGGACACGCGCAGCCCCTCGACCGCTCCGCCGCGCCCGCGCCGCGTTTTAAGCCTGACGCCTCTGTCCGTCTGATAGAAAACGCAGTTGTTTACGCACACATTTTTGATTCCGCCGCTCATTTCGCTGCCAAGCACAACTCCGCCGTGACCGTGCAGGAAATGGCAGTCCGAGATGAGTATGCGCTCGCAGGGCTGCTTGTTTATGGTGTCCTCAGTGCCTGATTTGATGGCTATGCAGTCATCGCCAACATCAATAGTGCAGTCGTGTATGCGTACATCCTGACACGCATCGGGGTCTATTCCGTCGGTATTGGGCGAATCGGAGGGATTCTTTATGCGCAGCCCGCGAATAATAACATCCTGACAGCGCAGCGGATGCACCGTCCACACGGGCGAGTTGGTGAGCAGCACGTTTTCTATTGTCACATGGCGGCAGTCCGCAAAGCAGACAAGATAAGGACGCGGATGCTCTGCATTGCCCGCAAGCACCTTTTTCCACCAAAATGACCCCTGCCCGTCAAGCGTTCCGTCGCCTGTAATCTTGACAAACTCCGCGTTTTCCGCGTACACGCAGGGTCTGTGGGTTTTCGCGCTTATGCCCTCAAACTCAAGCTCGATAAGCGGGAAGGCGCTCTCAGACTGCAAAAACCTTATGACGGCGCCGTTTTCGAGGTTCAGGGTGATATGGCTTTCCAGCTTTATCGAGCCGGACGGATACTCGCCCGCAGGCACGTCAAGCCTTCCGCCGCCTTGCTGCGAAAGCTCCAGCACCGCCTGCTCAAAAGCCTTTGACCAGTCTTTCCCATCATTCGACAAATGCGCGTAATCGCGTATGTTCATCTTTGCCCCTCCGATTTGCGGATGTATTCCGCATAGTATTTTCGGTATATTGCAACTGCTTCATCTATATTCATGCGCCGCATTGCGGCAACATAAGTATCAAAATTGCTGAGCGGCTCCTGACCCGTGATGAACTTGAATTCCATCTCGGTAAAATAGCTGTTCACATCGGTAAGAATCTTGGCGCACTTTTCCTGATCTTCGGTCGTCATGCTTATAGCCGCGGGATAGATAAGCGCCGTTGAAGCGTCCGCCCACGTCCATTCGGCTATAAGCTGCTCCTCGGGATAAGATGAAAGCACGACGGTTTCTCCGTCATACTTGGGGAAGGTGGTATGCCCTATCGCGTAAAGGTAAAGCGAGAGATACCCGTCCTCCGTCATAGTGAGCGCATATGGGGTCAAGGTCTTCTTGCCGTCCTTCACCTCATAGGTAACGCCCTCAACGCCCCAATGGATAAGGTCGTTTCCCTTTTCGGAGTAGAAATAATCAATGAGCTTAACGGCGGCTACCGGATCCTTGCACTGGGGCGTAATCACGGTAACCGTATCCGCCACATGGCGGGCAACGTCCTTGCGCGGAGTATAGCGCACACCGTCGTCGCTTTTCAGCCACTGCAAGGCTTCAAACATTGCTGCCGGTTCTTTTTCCTGAAGCGGCGGCAGATAGTATCTCCAAGCGTTATCCAGTCCCTGAAAAGAGCCTGTAAGGTTATTTACGATGTTTTCCTGCTTCCATTTTTCAGAATTAACAAGGCAGTTGCTGCCCAAGAGCCCCTCAAGATACCATTTGTTCATGGTTTCCAAGTACGCCTTGTACTCCTGCTCCATAGGTCCGTATGCTACGGTTCCGTCGGGCTTTACGCATATGTCATTGAGGACTCCGAACGCCGCAGCAAAATACGGAAGCCCCCAGCCGTCGAAGGGAATTTCATCGGCGATTCCGTTGCCGTTGGGGTCGCGGGTCTTAAAGGCGGAAAGCACCTCGTACCATTCGTCTATGGTATTCGGCTCGCTCAGCCCCAGCTTTTCGAGCCAGTCCTTGCGGATGATAAGCCCGTTATAGCTTTTTCTTCCGATTTCCTCCTTGGTTTGCATTGGATTGATGGACGGGAAATAGTAAAGCCTTCCGTCCGCGTTCTCAACCTCAGCGCGGATTTCGGGGCGCGCCGCATAGATAGCCGACAAGTTCGGCGCGTATTCCGCTATCAAATCAGTCAAATCAATTGCGATGCCCTCAGTATACAGCCTGTCCGTTCCGGAGGCATACTGCCACATGATGATATCCGGAAGGCGGTCTGAGGCAATCATCATTTTATAGGCGTCCTCGCTGTTATCGGGCGGCGCCTGAAACACGATGTCTACGCCGGTCGCATCTTCAATCTCCTTGACGCCGACAAGCTCGTTGTATAAATCAATGTAATCAGTGCGGAGATACCACGAAAGCTGAACTTTTTCCGCCTGCGGCGCGGTGCTTTTAACACAACCCGATAAGGGCAGAATAACAAGCATTGTCGCAATCAGGCTCAGCATCAGTTTTTTCATAAGTCCGCAGCTCCTTAACGCTTACATAGGCTTTTGATGATTATATCATGTTTTTCTTAGGATGCACAGCAAAAAGACTCCGGATACCACACGGGCAGTCGGGGCGCAAACCCCGACCGCCCGAATGATTAAGCAATGAGGAGCTTACTTGGCGCTGCGGGCAAGATAACGGTCATACGCAGCCTGATAAGCGGCGATGAGGTCGTCCATACCCATCTTCTGGAGGGTGTCGATGTAATTGTCATAGTTGGTCAGCGGTTCTTCGCCGGTGATGAACTTGACGAACATGGAGCTGATGTAGGAGCCGATATCATCAATTGCGGTGGTGGCAGCCTTCTGCTCATCGGTGGAAAGCACGATGCAGGAAGGATACGCAAGGGTAGTATCGCAATCGCTCCAAAGCGCGCTGGAGCTGACATACTGAGGCTCGCGGGTAGCAGCGGTGTAGTCCATTCCGCCAATGCGCGGGAACGCGATGTGGCTCATGGCATACAGGAACTGGCGGGGGAAGTTGCCGTCATAGAACTGCTCGGCGGTCTTTGCCCAATCGGTAACGTACTTCTTGCCGTTTTCGTCGATAGCATAGGAGCCGTTTTCGCCGTTTGCGTCGCACTCAACGCCCCAGGTAAGATAGGTGCAGCCCTCGGGGGTGTACATGGTGTCGATAAGGCGCGCGACAGCTTCAACATTCTTGCAGTCAACGGAGATGCAGGTGGTGACGCGGTCGATGTAGGACATATTGGAATAGTCGCCGTACTTGGTTTCGCCGTCGATGGTGCTCTTAATCCAAGGCGCGGGCACGAAATCGGCGTTGGGGTTCTTGGTCAGCAGCTGGGGCAGGCGCTGCTCCCACCAGTTGGACAGAGCCTTCATGGAGCCGCTGAGGTCAGCGTAGATGTTCTGATCGCCGACATCGCTGCCAACAGGCGCACCGGTTTCATCGGCAAACACGTTCTTGATAAGTCCCTCGGCGTACCACTTGCTCATGGTTTCGAGGTACTTCTTGTAGTTTTCGCTGTACTCGCCGTAGCCGACCTTGCCGGTGGCGGGGTCAACATACACGCCGTTCATGATGTCAAAGGCGGGCATGAACAGGTTAAGTCCCGCGGCAGCGGCATCGTAAGGAATTTCATCCTGCTCGCCATTGCCGTTGGGGTCCATTTCCTTGAAGGCAACCAGAACGTCGTACCACTCATCAATGGTGGTAGGAACATCCGCGCCTACATTGTCCAGCCAGTCCTGACGGAGCATAAGTCCCCAATAGGTTACAGCCATGCGATCCTCAGCGGTCTTGAGGGGATTGATGGCGGTGAAGTACAGGTACTGACCAGCGTCGTTCTTGAGGGCGTTTGCAACATCGGGGTTCTCCTCAAGGAACTTCTTGAAGGTAGGCATATACTTGTCGATTACATCATTCAGCTCGATGATGATGCCGTCATTGTACATCTGGCTTACGCCGCCGACGTACATTTCGTTGTTGAGCCACTGGATGACGTCCGGATAGTTGCCGCTGGACATCTTTGCCAGATACTGAGCCTTGATTTCATCGCTGTTGCCGCAGACAACGGTCATGTCCATCTTGACATCAGCAATCTCCTGAATCTTAAGGAGTCCGCCCAGCTGCTCATACAGATAGGGCTCGTACTCGGCGGAGCCGCCGCGCAGGTAATAGGTTACGGTGTCGGTCGCCAGTGCGCTGGTGCTGACAGAGAGCAGCAGAACGACTGCGAGCAGGGTTGCCAGAAACTTCTTCATACCAAGGTCCTCCTACTTTATTTTATCAACAGCTCAAGCTGCTGAATTCAGGGTTACATACCCGTCAGACCGCTGCGCTCAACGCCTTCCATGAAGCGTCTTTGCAGAATCAGATAGGTAATGAGTATGGGCAGTATGCACAGGAACGTTGCCGCCATGAGCATTGCCTCATTGAATATCAAGCCCTCAATATCCGTTACCTGAATCATGCTGAAATTCTCGGCATTGAGAAGCGCGTACAGGGAAGGAAGGCGGTGCGGGAGCATCTTTATTGCCGTTTCTGTAATGTACACGCCCGGCTCGAAATAATCGTTCCAATGCCACACGATGGACAGCACTCCGCAAACCAGAAGCGGCGACTGCGCCATTGGCAGCATTATGCGAAGGTAAGTGCGAACGGGACCGCAGCCGTCAATCCTCGCCGCTTCCTCCATCTCGTAGGGCAGCCCGACAAAGAACTGCCGAAACAGGAAGATGAAGAAGCCGCCGGAAAGACCGAAGCCGAAGAACGTCGGAACAAGGAGCGGAAGATAGGTGTTTATCCAGCCCCAGTTGGAATACTGCATATACAAAGGGAAGATAATAACCTGAACGGGAACTATCATTGACAGTATTACCACGCCGAACAGAAGCCCCTTGCCCTTGAAGCTGTATCTCGCGAAGGCGTAGCCTGTCATGGAGCAGGAGCAGATGTGTCCAAGCGTTCCGACCAGAGCTACCGTAGTGCTGTTCCAAACGAACTTATCAAACCACAGCTTCATGTAAGCAATCTTATAGTTGCTCCAGGTAAGCTCGGAGGGCAGCCACTTAACCGTGATGTTTATGAGGTCGTTATCCGTCATAAGCGATTTGCAAATCATCATGATGAACGGATAGAGGAATATGAAGCTGAGCGCAAGGAGCAGGAAATAAAAGCCGAGCCGGATAACGAAGTTCCTGCAAAGCCGCAGGGTGAAGCCCTTGCCCGATTTTTTCATGTTTCTTATCCAAGCAGTCATGTTATCAATCCTTCCCGCCCTGTATGAATACGCGCTTTTTCATAAAGCCTATGCAGATAATGCATATCAGGAACGTAAACGCGAAGTATGTCCAGCCCATCGCCGCGCCGTGCGCAAACTGCATATTGTTGAAGCTCTGCTCGTAAATATAGTCAACAATCGGGTTTGTTCCGTCGGTGAAGAAGGAAACTATCGTGTAAACCATGTTCATCAGGATTACGGGCGATATCATAGGCAGAGTAATCTTCCAGAACATTTCCCATTCCGTAGCTCCGTCAACGTGCGCCGCCTCGTAAAGAGAGCTTGATATACCTTGAAGCCCCGCGAGAAAAAGCACAATCTGCACGCCCGATTTCCAAAGCACAACAGTTATCCTGTCAAGGAAGGACTGCATTACGCCGGAAACAGTTGTGCCAAGCAGGTCGCTTATCACCGCCGGAACTGTGATGCCCGCGGTTACGCTCATTCCGTCCACTCCAAGCCCGAGGAGCTGCTTCATTACATAGCCGCTGCCCAGAAGCACCGGAATGAAGAAAGCCGTTCTGAAAAACGCGCGTCCCTTCATCTTGCGGTTGATGAGAATTGCGATGAACAGGGAGAAAACCATGGATATAGGCGTGTTGAGCAGCGTGTCATAGATAACCTTCAGGAACGTAGGGACGAAGTTGATGTCATAGAAGAAAATATACTCGTAATTCTTCAGCCCGACGTATTCCATCACGAAGCCCTTGAACTTGGTTATCTCCGAAAAGCTGAGCTTGACGGACGTGAATATGGGATAAGCGAAGAACAGGCATACGCCGATGAGCCACGGGCTGAGGAAGAACAGCACCTCAAGCATCCTCCGCCTGTGCATATTCATGCAGAACACCGGCTTGCGCTTTTTTGCGGTGGTCATCTGCTCACCCCCTCAACAACAATGTAGTCCCGCGCAGGTATGGTGAGCCCGTCAAAAACTGCCGCTTCCTGCGAATAGTTTACATATACGGTAAGGCCGTTATCATAGGTAACTCGTCTGACATCCGCCGAAAGCTTGTCGTGCCTTGTAATCAAAGCTCCGTGCAGCTGCGCCAATTCTCCCGACTGGAATTGCTTTGCTATCCGCGCAGCCTCTTCTCGCCAGTCCGAAAACTTGGCGCTGAACAGGCTTTGATACTCGGTGTACATCAAATCCTCCGTATCCGACCATGCCAGCTCAAAGTATGGCAAATATCCCATCTCCACCCACCTGAGCACCTCGCGCTCCATATCGCTCGAAAGGTTGCCCGGAGTGCCGGTGTAATCCCTTACTCCATGCATGACTATCTGGTAAAACGGCACGCTCTCCGTGGTGTATTGATAGCGGTTATCGCTCATCGGTATTTCCGTCATAAGGCTCGCGCCCTGCGCGGCGTAGAGCGAGCCGCCCTGAACGCTTGCGGAGCCGAAGGCGGCTTCTGTGCCTGCAAGCATTTCGTTATAGAAGCTGAGCGTTTCGGAAACGGTGATATACCTTTTTGAGAAATAGTTATAGGCAAGCGTGTTCCCGAGCCATTCAAGCCTGAGTCCCGAAACGGGGAAGTCCTTAGCCGACGCGATAAAATCGTCAAGCTTCTTCTTCGATATATCGG
>CAZUTB010000079.1:0-7518 GCA_964622905.1 uncultured Oscillospiraceae bacterium
TCCCTTTTTGGTTCCGAGCAAAATGTTCTGCCGCGCGGTAAGCACGTCCACCAGCTTGAAATGCTGATGAATCATGCCGATGCCGTGCTCAATGGCGTCCTTGGGGGAGCGTATTAAAACCTCCTTGCCGCCGAGGAATATGCTTCCCTCGTCGGGAGTATAGATGCCGCTTATCATATTCATAAGCGTCGTTTTGCCGCTTCCGTTTTCGCCCAGCAGCGCAAGAATCTCGCCCTGCCTTACGTATAAATCCACCTTATTAACGGCTGTAACGGGGCCGAACCGCTTTGTAAGCGAGCGTAGCTCCAGCGCGTCGGTCTGCACTAACGTAACCCCCTCATGTGATGCTGTTTCTGCTGATTTCCTAAGCAAAATAAAGAAAATCAATAGAAAAAGCGCCGTAAAATGCTTATAAAAAGGAAAATGCCCTGAGGGAGGGATTAGCTCCCCCAGGGACTTTTTAAGATATGTTACTGAACCTCTACGCCCTTTACGATGGCAGTGATGGAGGTTACGCCCGCAACATCCATTACAGAGCCTTCGGCAACGATGATTTCGCCGTTGTTGTCGTAGATGGGGCCGGTGAATACGTCCCAGCCGCCCAGAATCTTAGCTTCGGCAGCCGCGATAGCTTCGGCGGTTCCGTCGGCAGCGTTCTTGGTGAGGGGCGCAAGTCCTACAACTCCGCTCTCATACATCGGGAAGATGTTATCGCACTTCCAGGTGCCGTCGATAACAGCCTGAACCTCTTCGGTTACGATGATGCCCCAGTTCCAAACGGGAGCGGTGATGAAGGCATCGGGAGCATCGGCGGAAGCATCGGCATTGTAGCCAACGCTGAACGCTCCGCGCTCCTGAGCGGCGATGGAGGGCATCGAGGTATCGCAGTGCTGACCGATTACGTCGCAGCCCATGTCGAGCAGCGCGTCTGCGGTCTGGCGCTCAAGGTTTGCGTCATACCATGTGTTGGTGTACTTTACGTAAACGATGGCATCGGGGTTAACGCTCTGCACGCCAAGGGCGAAAGCGTCAAAGCCGCCGATAACTTCGGGGGTAGGCATAGCGGCTACGAAGCCGATCTTGTTGCTCTTGGTCTTGAGGCCTGCGGCAATACCGCTCAGGTAACGAGCCTGATAGATAGCGCCGAAGTAGTTGTTGAAGTTGGTTCCGTTGTTCTTGTAGCCGGAGCAATGGGAGAAGATAACCTCGGGATACTCCTCAGCCATTTCCTCCATATAATCCATGAAGCCGTAGCTGTTGCCGAAGATAATCTGGCAGCCCTGGTCAACAAGCTCGCGGAGAGCTTCTTCGCAGGCGGCGTCTTCGGAAACGTTGGTCTTAACGATTACCTGATCCTCGCTAAGTCCGAGCTTGTCCATCATGTAGAGAGTTCCCTGATGATGAGCGTAGGTGTATCCCTTATCAACGGTATCGCCGACGTAGACGAATCCGACCTTGAGGTCTTCCTTGGCAACGGGAGCGAACTCTGCCATAGCGGGAACAGCCATGGCGAACACCATCACGAGCGCGAGCAGAGCAACCAGCAGCTTCTTCATGTTTTTGATCTCCTTAATTTATATGTCAATCGTCGCCGCGGAGAATTATCTTGCCGTTCTCCACCGCATCGACAATCGCCAAGGATTCAACGCGCAGTCCCGCCTCGCGGAGCTGCTTCCCACCGGGCTGATACCCCTTTTCAACGCAGATGCCTATTCCGACAACCTCCGCGCCCGCCTGCCTGCACAGGCTTATAAGCCCCTGCGCCGCTTCGCCGTTTGCCAAAAAATCGTCAATGATAAGCACCTTGCTTTGGGGTTTTAGGTAATCCCTGCACACCCTTATTGTATTCTCCTTCTGGTGGGTGAAGGAGTAGACCTTTGCGGTGTACAGCTCGCCGTTTACATTGCGCGTTTCGCCCTTCTTGGCAAATACGATGGGCACATTGCCCAGCGCCTGCGCGGTGGTAACGGCGGCGGCGATTCCGCTTGCCTCTATCGTAAGGATTGTGTCAACCCCTGCGTCCTTGAAGCGGCGCGCGAATTCGTTTCCCATTTCGGTAATGAGCGCGGTGTCAATGCGATGGTTGAGAAACATATCAACCTTGATTATGTCAGAGCCAATCGCCTTACCGTCGTTCAGGATAGCCTGTTTTAACGCTTTCATTTTTCAGCCCCCAAAAATCCGAACATTCCGCAACGGGAATGCGAGTATTATACGCCTATTCGACATGGATTTCAACAGTTTTATAAAATCTCGGGAACTTGTAAGAAAACTTATGAATTTTGATACACATTGGTGAGAATCGTCATAAATGCGGTTTTTGCTCCGAAAATGCTAAAGACAATATATGAGAAAACACGAACGATCCGGTCACTTCGCTTACGCTCCGCTCTCGGAGCAAGTGCGCTTCGCTTGCTTGCTCCGGTTTGCATCATTTCCTTGCTCGGCTGCGCCTCGCGGGCAGGAAATGATGTAAGGAAGCGGTATAGATACCGCTCCTCGGGGCGGCAAAGCCACCCAAAGCGGATTATAATGAAGGGAGTTCCCTTCATACTTCCCCAAAGAGGACGTTGGGGTTTACAAAGCGAAAGAAAGAGCCGCGGCGTACAGCCGTGACCCTTCCTTATATGAGGTACTTTTGTTGAGCAAGTGCTTTTTGAGCGCTTATTTCGTTATCGTTTCTCCGGTCAGCGCCTTCCATGCTGCCCTCAGCGCGTTCTGGTGCTGCACTCCGTATTTCGGGTCGTTCTTCGAGCATTCGTCCATATCCCTGAGGAAATGCACGCAGAGGTGACCGTCAAAATCGTTCGTCTTTATTGAGCCGCTAAGGTGCGGAACATTGTGCATTGTCGCCATTGTCCATTCGCCGCCGGGAAGCTGAACCCAGACCGCCTTAGGCGTCCATGTGTTCGTCAGCCCGAACGCGTAGTACATTATTAGCGTATCCTCGGCTGTTACCGGCTCGGAATCTGCGTGATGCCCCATGGCGTAGAAGCGCAGGTTCCATGCAAGCCCGCTTGCGGGGTCGTAGACCAGTACCTTTTGACCGGAGCGGTACTTCGTTTTTACATAGTCATACCAGTGCAGAAGCTTTACGCTGCTTGCGGAAGGGGGAGTAATCTTGCCTACTCCCGCGCCAAGCTGCGGAACGGGCGTCGTTTCGGAGGTGATGTCGCTGCCGTAAAGCTTTTTGAGGGTTATCGGACCGGCAACTCCGTCCGTGGATACTCCCGCAGCCTTCTGGAACTGCTTGACCGCCGCCGTTGTCGCCGCGTCATAGGTTCCGCTTGCCGCGCTGAGGTAACCAAGCTCCACAAGCCTGTTCTGCAAGAGCATTACCTGCTCTCCGGTCGCTCCCGTCTTGAGAATCAATGAGGTGTCGGGCTTACTTGTGGTGGAGATTGTGGGCGTTGCCGTCGGCGCAACGGGCGTTGTTTCGGCGGTTATGTCGCTTCCGTAAAGCTGAGTCAGGGTTATCGGACCCGCAACTCCGTCCACAAATACTCCTGCCGCCTTCTGGAACACCTTGACTGCCGCAGTTGTCGCCGCGTCATAGGTTCCGCTTGCCGTATTGAGGTAGCCAAGCTCTACAAGCCTGTTCTGCAATAGGCTTACCTGCTCGCCGGTTGCTCCGGCCTTGAGAACCAAGGAGAGGTCCGGCTTGGTTGTGGTGGAAGCGGTTGGCGTGGCAGTTGGAGTAATAGTCGGTGTATCGCTCGGAGCGGCAGTCGGGGCGACCGGCGTCGGCGTTGCCGCTGCCGCGGTGAAGTCGAGGTATTTCGTCATAACATAGCCCGCGATATTATTGTATACAACGCTGCTCCAGCTAGAGCCCTTTTCATATACTATAAGGAGAGTATTGTTCGGTATTGTTTTAAGAATTTTCGCGCTCGTCGAGCCGGACGCTCTCAGGTTGAGCGAGCCGCCCTTGACATATGCGGAAAGCGTGCTCTCCTCGGTCGGCGCAGGTGTTGCTTCCGCAGCGGTCGGGGTTGCTGTGGGAGCGGCGCTGGGTGTTACTGTCGGTGCAGCGGTCGGCGTTTCGGTCGGCGAGGAAAGGAACAGCAGGTACTTCGTCATAACATAGCCCTTTACGCCGTCATATTCGGCGGCTGACCATGTATCGCCCTTTTCGGTTACTGTAAACTGAATACCGCCGGGGATGCTTGCAAGCACTGCGGCAGAGGTTGAGGCCGCTTCGCGGAGCTTGAGCCATGTGCTTGAGGTCATAACCGTGTAGCTCTTGCTCTCCTGCGGCTTTTGCGTCGGCGCGGGAGTGGGGCTAGCCGTAGCAGTAGGCGCGGGCGTGTTTGTCGCCGCAGCGGTTGCTGTCACTGCGGGAGTGGACGAGGCAGTCGCCGTTACAGTTGCCGTAGCCGTGGGAGCGGGCGTGCTTGTCGCTGCGGGCGCTTCCGTTATCGTCGGTATGGTCGTCGCCTTCGGAACGCTTCCGAAAACTACGTATTTTGTCATAACATAGCCCTGCTTGCCGCCGTATACCGCCTTGCACCATGTGCTTCCGGTTTCGGTTATCGTAAACTGCGTCCTTCCGGGTATGCTTTTAATCACCTTGCCGCTTGTTGAAGGCGTTTCGCGCAGCTTGAGCCATGTGCTTTCGGTGTATGCGTCCGTTGCGGCGGTCGCCTCGGGCGCTTTTGTCGGGGCTTCCGTCTTAACGGGCGCGGGGGTATTTTTCGCAGCGGGAGCTTCCGTCTTTACAGGTTCGGGTGTTTTTGTTGCCGTGGGAGCTTCCGTTTTCGGCGCTTCCGTCTTTACAGGCGTGGGAGTATTGGTTGCCGTCGGCTCGGTGAAGCTCAGGTACGCTGTCATAACGTAGCCCGTTTTTCCGCCGTACGAGGTCTTGCACCATGTTCCGTTGTTTTCGCAGATATCAAGCTTGGTGTTCTTCGGAATGCTCTTGAGAATCTTGGCGCTCGTTGACTGGGTTTCACGCAATTTCAGCCATGTCGAGGTGACGTATGCGCTCGTCCCGCTGCCGATTTGCGTGCTTTCCTCCTGCTTTTTCGGGGTCGCGGTCGCCTGCGCAGCTGTGTCAAACGGCGCTACGGTCGCGTAGCTTCCGCCCATCATTTCAACAAGGTTCTTGATTACGTCCTGCGTCTGCGGACCTGCTTTTCCGTCCGCGTCAAGACCTACATCCCCTTGTAGCTTCTTCACAGCGTCAACGGTCTTTTGCCCGTATATTCCGTCGGGAGTTCCGCAGTCGTAGCTCAAAAGCGCAAGCGCCTCCTGAAGCGCCTTGACGTCGCTTCCCGTCATGCCCTTGGAAAGCGTTTGGGTTGAAGCCGCCTCTGCCGCGTAATCAAATGAAAAAGAAAACGGGCAGACAGGGGAAAGCAGAATGCTTCCCGCCAATAAAACCGCCGCCGTCTTCTTGAATAATTTCATAATCGCACCCCCAAATGTTACGTTTGTATGAAGTATATCACAGAAATGTGACGATGTAAAGAGGGCACGGTAATATATTGACTTGTAATATATGCCTCTGCTGAGAGCTTATTCCTGCGCTTCTCCAAGCAGCCTGAGCAGATTTTTGCCAAGTATCATTTCCTCGGCTTCCGTGGGAAGCTCAAGTGCATGGAAGCGCGCAAGCTCCTCGGAGGGGTCCCACATCGGGTAATCCGTGCCGAAAAGCACCCTTTAATAGCCGTATGCCTCAATAGCCTTGCGCGCCTCATCGGGAGTCAGCGCGTAGAGGGAGCTTGAGGTGTCAACATAAACGTTCTTATCGGCAAGCACCTTTGCCGCGTCCTTCCACTCGCCCCAGCCGCCCAAATGCGCGCAGATTGCCGTAAGGCGGGGATGAGCCTTCATAACGCGCGCCATCTGCTCGGGGTTTGAGTAGTTATACCGCGGGTCGCCGGTGTGGATAAGCACGGGGCAAACGCCCTCGCAGATTGCGAACAGCTTGTCCGTTTCCTTTGCGTCCAGCGCGAATTTCTGCATATCGGGGTGAATCTTCACGCCCTTAAGCCCCTGCCGCAAAGCCCTTTCAAGTTCCGCCTCCATGTTGTCCATTTCGGGGTGCAGCGTAAGGAAGCCGGTAAAGCGCTTTGGGTCGGACATCGCAACGGCCAGAATAAAATCGTTGATATGAATCACGTTTTTCGGAACTACGGCAACGGAATGCACCATATATTTGTTTATTCCCGCTTTTTCGCCCATTTCAAGCAGCGTTGAAACCGTTCCGTTTGCCGCCATGTCAAGGCTGTAAAAGCCGCCTATCGCCTCGCTCGCGCGCTCTGCAATCTTGTCGGGAAAAATATGCGCGTGAACATCGTAAATAAAGCTAATCGTAATCGCCTCCGCAACACAGATAATTAATACGCATAGCATTATACACTACCGCGCGGCTTGTGGCTATTCTTCTTATGTATTTCCGATGTTGCAAATCGGCAGAGGCGCTTTTCTTCCGCCGCTCGCGCTTTTCCGGCAACTCCGCAATTCATGGCTTTTCTCCCGCAATAGATGAATAGCGCTTCCGAAAAGAAAAATGTACAATTGCACTATTAAGCATGGGATGGTGATATATATGAAAAGGTTTGCGGTTATCGCTCTTACGCTGATGACGGCGCTCTGCGGTATCTCTATGGCTTCGGCGCTTGCAGAGGGAAGCTCCGCCAACAATGTGTATGAGTCCGATTTCTCCTCCGGAGCTGACGGCTGGTACCCAAGAAGCGCGGACGGCGCAGCCGAGCTTACCGCTAACGCGGGCTTTCTTACCATAACCGGAAGAAGCGACTCGTGGAATTCACCGGGGCGCGATTTTGAGCTGCTTGCCGGCGAAAGCTATAAGATAGAGCTTGAGGTAAGGCAGAACGAAATCGAAAGCGCAACGCTCATTCTGTCCTGCGCCTATGCGGTGGATGGAACGGAAAATTACACTAATATTCTCTCAAGCGCCGTCGGCAATGGGGTATGGAAAAAGCTAAGCGGAATATTCATCGCTCCCGCCGCCGAAAAGTACACGCTCTATGTAGAAACCTCTGGCGAGCCGAAGCTTTCCTATTCTATACGCAATTTTTCCGTAACCAAAACCTCGCCCACCTATTCCTATGATATTCCGTCCTTAAAGGAGCTTTACGCGTCCGCTTTTGATTTCGGAACGGCGGTTACGCAAAACGAAGCTGTGAACAAAAAACGCATGGATTTCTATGTCTCGCAGTTTTCGATTATCACGCCCGGGAACGAGCTTAAGCCCGATTCCGTGCTTGATGTGAGCGCCTCAAAGCGCCTTGTCGCCTCCACGGGTGATGAAACTAACGTCGCGGTGCATTTTAATGCCGCAAAACCGCTCCTTGACGACTGCATGGAGAACAATATCAAGGTTCACGGCCATGTTCTTGTATGGCACAGCCAGACTCCGGACGCATTCTTCCGCGTAGGATATGACAACAAGGCGGATTTTGTTGACCGCGAAACGATGCTCGCGCGCCTTGACAGCTATGTAAAGCAGATAATGGAATACATGGACGCCAACTATAAGGGGCTTATCGT
>CAZUTB010000080.1:0-7503 GCA_964622905.1 uncultured Oscillospiraceae bacterium
CCTCAATCACGGCTTCCTTTCCGAGAATGCCGCAAAGAATCCTGAAATACTCCGCGTTGCTCACGATGTCCGGACCGCCAATGCAGAAAATCTGCCCCTTCGCTTTCTCGCATTCTATCGCGGCGAGCATATCAATTACCAAATCATCCATATAAATCGGGTGAATCAGGAATTCGCCGCCGCCGACAAGTCTGAGCGGGTTGCCCGCCCTTATATGCTCTGTCAAATCCTTCTGTCGCGAATGCTCGGGATAACAGCCGAGCTGCGAGCCGGGACCGAATATGTGCCCCGGGCGGAAGATTGTCCACGAAAGCAGGCTGTCGCCGCTCTGTATGAACTCAAGCTCCATCCGCCTTTTGTGGTCGCCGTAGCCGTCATCGCTCATATATACGTCCGCTTCCTCGGCCTGCGGAACGCTCTTGTTCGCGGGATGGTATACGGAGTCGGTAGAGATTATAACCGCGCGCTTGACAAATTCGGGCAGCACCTCAAGGTCAACCCGCGCGTTATCCTCGGTTCTGCACGTGCTGTCAATAACCGCGTCCCACTTTGTGCCTGCGCCTTCAAGCGCCGTTTTTAGGGCAGCCTTGTCGGTTCGGTCTGCTATGAGCGAATGCACACCCTCGGGCACCTTGTGTATTCCGCGCGTGACCGTCCATACCTCATGTCCCTTTTCCATTGCGATAATGCTCGCGCGGCCGCTCACGAATCCGCTCCCGCCCAAAATCAATAGCTTCATGCTTTCCTCCAAAAAAGAAATGATCAAATGATATACTCATTATATAGCGTTTTATGTTTCTTGCAACCTCTGTTTTATGCCGGAATGCACCTTCCGGCTATTCTGTTTTCCCCTTTAAATCGGTCTTGCAGATAATTTGCCTATGTGTTATACTCTATTAGCGCCGAAATAACTGGCGCCTGATTTTTGTCTCCGTAGCTCAGTAGGATAGAGCGTTCGCCTCCTAAGCGAAAGGCCGCGCGTTCGAATCGCGCCGGGGACGCCACATCGGAGCAGAGTGCGCTTTGCTCCGGTTTTTTGCATTCATTTTGCCGTAAGCTTGCTTTTGCGCAGGCTTGCGGCTTTTGCTTTTCATTCGGGCGCAGGCGCTTAGCCGCCTGTTATTACCCATTCCTTACCCCTCATAACAACCCGAATCCTTGACATTGCGTTTCTGCGCACCTATACTGAGCTAAGAAATATCCCGCCATTCTCATTGAAAAGGAGCTGTTTTCCTATGAAACGCCTTCACAAATCCATTTTTCTCATCTTGTTGGTGCTTATCTTGCTTCCTGCCGCGGCGCTGGCAAAGGATGTCCGCACCAAAGAGGAGCGCTATGAGGACGCCCTAAGGCTTGTGGAGGATAACTCATTCAGCGAGGCTGCCACAGCCTTTGACAAGCTCAAGGGTTTTGAGGAAAGCGCGAGCTACGCGGCTTACGCGCGGGCGCTGCAAGCCTATGCTATGGCGGATTATGATAATGCGCTGGCGGGCTTTACGGCGCTCGGAAGCTTTGAGTACAGCGCCGAGTATGCCGCTGTAATTCCGCAGATGGACCGCGTGTTTGTAAAGCGCGGAGACCATTATGCAATGGTTGACACTAAGGGCAACCTCATCAGCGACACTCCGTGGGATTATACCTTCGGAATGAGCTATGGCGGGCAGCGCCCGAACAGGGTGCTGTATGCGGTCTATCTTGGCGATGTCAGCATGGATGAAAACAGCAAGATTCTCACGTCGGATGATGGCAAATGGGGGCTTGTGGACGGCAACGGTCAGATTGTCCTCGCTCCCGAATGGGATGGTATTTACGCGTTTGGCGATACATCGGCGCTTATGAAGAAGGACGGCAAGAGATATGTCGTATCCTATGCCGATGGCAAAATTGTTTCGGAAGGCTTTGACAGCTCGAACGTTACTTATAATTATCATGCGGACGGGCGTTACAGCGTAACGCTTGGCGATAAAGCATATATTGTTGATGCTGCGGGTAATGCAATTGCACTGCCCGAGGACGTTGCCAACGCAACGCAGCCGCAGATGCATAAGGAGGTTCTGCGCCGTCAGGAAGCAGCCTATACGGAGCAGCTCATCGGCTATTTTAGCCATGATGGGCTTCTCGGCTTTCTTAATCAGGCAGGCGAAATCGTAATACCTGCAAAGTATTCCGGCGGCGCATATATGAATGAGGATGGCTGTTATGAGGTCGAAATTGACGGCTTAAGCGGCTTCATCGCTGCCGACGGCAGCTATACATCGGAGCCACAGTATAAGCACATCGAAGCCCTTTTCGGCAGCGACGGAGCGTCGGGCACTTACATCGTTGAAACGGATGAGGGCTGCCATCTTATCGACAAGGATGGCAAAACGATCGGCAAAACCTATGACAGCATAGAAACAAACAGCTATAATACCGTCCTAACCTATGAGCAGAACGGCAAATTCGGGCTGATGGATCGCAGCGGCGCCGTGCTTGCAAAGGCTTCATATGATAAGATTTACGATTTCAGAGCGAACGGGCTGGCTATTTTCACAAAGGGCGAAAAGCAGGGGCTGATAAGCGCGGCGGGAAAGGTCGTCCTCAAGGAGGATAACTATAAATTCAGCTCTGTCGCGGCGGGCTGCTATTATATAAGGGCAAGCAGCTCGGGCGCGCTCAAGTATACCTTGGTTACTGCTGACGGCAAGCTTCAGAAGAATACCGTGATGTATGCATACTTTGACAGCGGCAGCGACAGCATGATTTGGACAAGCGGCAGTTCTTCGGGCATGATGCGTATCATTTGGGGCGCAAACAGCAAGTCGCCGGAATTGGATACCGCCTGCTATCTTACATATAATGGCGCGCAATGCGGCTTTGCCGTTACGGCGGACACCCGTATGCCGCAGAACCTCTCGGAGTGGGGCGGAAAGGATTCCGTAACCGATGTGGCGCGCCCCGATAATTTTGCTGAGCTGAATAAGTATGATTTACCGCGCCTTGGCATTTGCGTGCGTCCGTTTATTATGGGGGAGGACTTGACCGGCGATGAGTATGTCCCCGATACGGATATGGATGGCTACAGCGGCTTCTACCTCAGCTTGGAGGATGAGAGCGAGTCCATCTATATGCCCGAAATTCGCAACAAGGGCACTCTCAGCATCAAGACCTATGCGCATGACGATGACAGCGAAACCCTTGCGGATATTAAAGCAAACGATGATATTATCCCGAGCTATATGACCGGAGGCACATCCGGAACGCAGCTCAGCCGCCCGTATGCGCAGCTGACGGAGCATTATTATCGCCTGCCGGACGGCGAAATAATCTATGCTGTAACGCAAAGCGTGTCCGCGTCTGCGCTGAAATTGCTGGGCGGCTACGCAGGCTCCTCAATCTCAAGCACATATTATGTGCTTTACAACACCCATAACGGCTTCTGCTATACGCTTGATATGTTTAGTAATGACGGCGACTCTCCGACAATAGATGATTTTATGCCCGTTCTTGCCACCATTGAAACCTACGCTCCGGCTGTTCGCCATCCGGCGTTGGCGCTGGAGAAAAAGCAGCAGCTGACGTTCACCGAACTTGGCTTTTCCATTCAGGCTTCCGCGGGAACCCGCATGACATGGTATGGCGAAAGCGTCACGCCGGAGCAGGCGAAGTATGGCTATGTGCTTGAGCGCAAAGCGACCTATAAAACTGAGAACGGCTCCGTTTCGGGCTTTTTCGGCGTGAGCGTATTCACGGGCAGAAGCGCCGAAGAGCTTGCAGGGGCAGACGCAAAAACCTATAAATCGGGCAAGCTTACCTTCTACACTAACTCGCGCAATTACTTTATTGATGTCCCAAATGCCGGCATAACCCTCTGCTTCTGGTGTACCTCGGTGGAAGGCAAAACCGTGAAGGAGGACCTTGCACTGCTGAAAACCGTTACATTGCTGCCGTAATAGGCGAGCAGGCGCTCTCAGAAGCCGCTGCTCTGAGAGAACACCTTGTCCGGCTTGATAAAGAGGATGCCAGTGATGCTGGCGTCCTTTTTTATGTTGCTGATTTTTCACCGAAAAACCCGTGAAGGATATTCGCAATGAAAAAGACGCATGGCAATGTTTATTGGAACAACTGGTACACGGCTTCTATCTATATTAATGATTCCCATCTGTATTCCTTGCAGTATGTGCTGTATAACATCATGCAAAATGCCAATTATTTCGAGCAGCAAGCGCTGCTTTCCGGCAACATGAATGCTGTAATGAATATGCCCAGAGAAACAACAAAGCTGGCTATGGCTTTGATAACAATCGGCCCCGTAATTCTTTTCTACCCCTTCCTGCAAAGGTATTTTGTTGAAGGTCTTACCATCGGAAGTGTTAAAGGATGATGTCCTTTACATTAAATAAACGCATTTGAAAGGAGCCCTAACAATGACATCGAAACTCAAAGGCTTACTCCGAACCGCGACAGCAGTGCTGCTTATTGCAGTATTGCTATCAACCGCAATGGTTTGCACCGCTCTTGCGGAGAATCCCGTAACGCTGACAATCTGTCTGCCCGGCAATGCGATGGCAAACCTGAAAGACTGGTATGCAGAGCTTGACAAGGTAACTATTCCGGCGATTAACGCCATTCTGCGCGTTGTTCAGCTTCCTGCCGGCGGCGATCGCAACAGTCAGTACAACCTGTCCCTGACAACCGGTGAGTATGACATGTACTATTCCGGAAGCTGGGTCAATCACTCTGATTATGCCAGGAAGCACGCGTTTGCCGATATAACCGATTTGGTGAAGGAAGTAACGCCCGCTCTCTATGCGGCGCTGCCTGAAGCAGACTGGGAGGGCTCTAAGGTTGACGGCCGCCTTTACTGCATCCCTCAGACGACAAGAGATTACTCCACGGTCGCGTGTTATTTTTATCGTAAAGACCTCTGCGATAAGTATAACCTTGACCCCATTGACAGCTTTGAGGATATTGGCGACTACCTTCGAGCGGTAACAAAGGAGGAAGGCATGGGCGGCATTGCGGATTCGCCCGTATCAAAGTGGGCGTTTGCGCAGAATCTTGACCTTGTCGCTATTGACGCGCAGGAATTCATGACCGGTATCGGCAAATACGGAGTGCTTACCACTAAGTCCAGCGGCTGCACTGATATTGTTTCTCTGTTTGACGAGCCTGCTTACGTATCTGCATTGAAGACGATGAAGAGCTGGTATGACGAGGGCTTGGTGAACCGCGATATTCTTTCCGGTCAGCTGAAAACAAACGATATGCTGTTTGCAGGCACAAACGCAGGTATCGGCGCAGGCGATGCGCGTACCTACTGGTCGGACGCTTACCGCATTGAGAATCAAAAGCTGGATATCGAGCTTGCTATTTACGAATATGGCTCTAATAACTATAAGAGCCGTTCTGGTCAGTCCTCTGTCGCAATATCCGCTAAATCCAAAAATATTAACACCTGCCTTAAGTTTATGGAGCTGTGCCATACCAATCAGGAATTCTACAATCTGATGAGCTATGGCATTGATGGCGTAAATTACAGGCTGACCGAGGATAACTGCATGGATACCAGCGGAATTCCGCAGGAATATATTTTCGCTTTCTGGCGTTTCTGGGGCAACGAGGATTTGGAATTGAAATCCGCGGACCGCTGGTCAGGGTATGACGAATACGTCAAGGCTCACATTGAAGCGGAAGCGAATGTTGACCCGATGAACGGCTTCATCTTTAATACAAGCGAAATTTCTGACCTTGTTGCTGCCTGCGAGCAGGTTTATAACCAGTACCAGGCTCCGCTTATCAATGGAATCTCCAACGATGTAGAGGCAGACCTAGCGAAGCTGCGTGAGCGCTATACACGCGCAGGTCTTGATAAAATTATCGAGGCTGCTCGTGTTCAGCTTAAGGCATTTGCCGAAGCAAAAGCAAAATAAGTTTACTGTCAACATAGGCATACAGTTGGCTGTATGCCTATGACCTTTTTAACAGGAAAGGCGCAATATGTACATTAGGAAGCTTAGTAACCAAGTCACTCTGGACTATGGAAAAGCAGAGGCTGATACGCCCAAGGGCAGGCTTAGAGGCGTTTATTCAGACGGAACCTATGTGTTCAGAGGCATTCGTTATGCAATAGCAAAGCGTTTTCATCCTCCCGTTCCGGTCGAGCCGTGGACGGGAGTAAAGGAAGCGATTGTCTATGGCTATGCCTGCCCCGAGGTGAGAACAGTAATGCCGCATGATAACTATACAGTGCCGCATTACTTTAGCCCACAGCATGAGGATTGCCAATATCTGAACATATGGACAAAGGGATTGAACCCCGACGGCAAGCGTCCGGTTATGGTTTGGCTTCACGGCGGCGGCTTTTCCACCGGCTCCGGAGTTGAACACTTTGCCTATGACGGCGAAAATATGGCAAATCGTGAGGATGTGGTTGTTGTTACGATTAACCATCGTCTGAACGTACTGGGATTTTTGGATCTTTCTGCATATGGAGAAGAGTATTCGCTTTCGGGCAATGTCGGAATGGCTGATATTGTGGCTTCGCTTCAATGGATTCGTGAGAACATTTCCTCCTTTGGCGGAGATCCTGAGAATGTGACAATCTTCGGACAATCCGGCGGCGGCGGAAAAGTCGCGGCATTGCTGCAAATGCCCGCGGCTGAGGGACTGTTCCACAAAGCGGTGATTCAAAGCGGAATCATCAATACCAGAAGCGAGTCATCTCGGGAAGAGGAGAGAGAAAAGGCGTCCATGCTTCTTGAACAGCTGGGCATTGACGCTAAGCACATTCATGAGCTTGAAGCTTTGCCGTATGACGCGCTTGCCGCAGCTGTGATGAAGCTTGGTTCAAATATGGATATGCACTGGGCGCCGGTCGCTGACGGCAAGTATTATTCGGGAAGCATATTCGTCAAGGGCTCTCTTGAATTCGCAAAAAAAATCCCCGTAATTGTCGGGTCTGTTCTGGGAGAATTTACAACAAACTTTAACTATACGCTTGACGACGACAGGAAGAATGAATGGCAGGAGGAGAAGCGGCGGAGAATTGTTCGCACTGTTCTTGGCAATTCCGCTGATGCGGCAATGAGCAGCTTTTCAAAAGCGTATCCGGATAGGAATACAGCGGATGTGCTGTTTGTCGATTATATGTTCAGAAGCGGCGCGCTGGCTTATGCCAAAGCGAGGGCGGCTGACGGCTGCGCAGACACATACAATTACTTGTTTGCATTGGACTCTCCAATCTACGGCGGTACTCTGCCGTGGCATAATTCGGAAATTCCATATGTATTTCACAATGCGGATTATCTTGAAGCGTCCTACGAACAAGGAATAACGGAAAAGTTACAGAATACTATATGCGATGCATGGGGCTCTTTCGCAAGGACAGGTTCGCCGCAAACCTCAGCCCTGAAGGATTGGAAGCCCTACACAGCCGATGCTCACAACACGGTAATATTTGATAGGACAGTCCGGTATGCTGTTGACCATGATAAGGAATTGCTTTGCTGCCTGAGCGGAATT
>CAZUTB010000081.1:0-4376 GCA_964622905.1 uncultured Oscillospiraceae bacterium
CTTCCTTATAAGGAGGGATCCTTGTGAACAGGGTGGCAAGGTGGCTGGTCAAGCATCGCGTTTTGGTGCTTCTCCTGTGCCTGGCGTTGGTGGTGCCGTCGTACTTCGGCATGGCAGCCACTAATGTGAAATATGACCTGCTGTATTATCTGCCCGCCGATTTGGAGACAATTCGGGGTCAGGATATTCTGATGGACGACTTCGGCAAGGGCGCATTCTCCCTGTGCGTGGTGGAGGGTATGCCCGAGGCGGATCAGGCAGACCTTGAAGAAGAAATTCGCCGTGTGCCTCATGTTGAATCCGTCATCGGCTACGCTTCCTTGACCGGCAGCTCCATTCCCGCAGAGCTGCTGCCGGACGACATATACAGTATGTTCAACAATGGTGACGCGCGGCTTATCGCCATTTTCTTTGACGAAACCTCATCTGCCGAGGGCACAATGGAGGCCATCAAGCAGATTCGCGGCATTGCGGGCAAGCAGTGCTTCATTTCGGGGCTTTCCGCCGTCGTTACGGATACCAAGCAGCTGGTGGAGGATCAGGAAGCGATATACGTCGGCATTGCCGTTGCGCTCTGCTGCGTAGTGCTGATGATTACCATGGACTCCTTCCTGCTGCCGCTTATATTCCTTTTGTGCATTGGCGTTGCAATCCTGTGGAACATGGGCAGTAACTACTTCCTCGGCGAGATTTCCTATATCACAAAGGCTGTTGCAGCGGTTTTGCAGCTGGGTGTTACGCTGGACTACTCCATCTTCCTGTGGCACAGCTATAAGGAGCAGAAAGCCCTCACCGATGACAAGGACGAAGCAATGACCCGCGCCATCGGGCAGACCTTCAGCGCCATCCTCGGCTCTTCCCTTACCACGGTTGCAGGCTTCCTTGCCATCTGCTTCATGAGCTTCACGCTTGGGCGCGACCTAGGCATCGTGATGAGCAAGGGCGTCATCCTCGGCGTATTGGGCACGGTAACAATCCTGCCCGCTATGATTCGCCTGCTGGACGGCGCTATCGAAAAGACCAGCCACAAGCCGCTCCTGCCGGATGTATCGGGCATCAGCCGCTTCGTGGTGAAGCATTACGGAGTGCTGTGCATTGTCTTCGTGGTGCTGCTTGTGCCCGCCTTCTACGGCTACCGCAATGCAGGCGTTTACTATGATATGTCCTCAGTAATGCCCGATGACCTGCTCTCTGTGCAGGCGAACAACGAGCTTCGCGATAAATTCGATATGTCCACAACTCACCTCCTGCTTGTCGATTCCGACACCTCCGCCAAGGATGTGCGAGATATGACCGCCGAGATGGAGGAAGTTGACGGCGTTACCCGCGTGATAGGGCTTGACAGCTTGCTTGGCGCAGGCATTCCGGAGGATATCCTCCCGCAGGACGCCGTTTCAATGATAAAGAGCGACCGCTATCAGCTGCTGCTGATTTCCTCAAGCTATGTTATATCCTCGGATGAGGTCAACGCGCAGATTGACACCCTGAACGGCATCCTCAAGAAGTATGACGAGGGCGGTATGCTCATCGGAGAAGCGCCCTGCACTAAGGACCTTATCTCCTGCACAGACCATGACTTCACGGTTGTCAGCCTGATTTCGATTGTGGCTATCTTCCTTATCATCGCGCTGGTGCTGCGCTCGGTGTCGCTGCCGGTTATTCTTGTAGCCGTCATCGAAACCGCTATCGCGCTGAACCTGTGCATTCCGTATTATGCGAATCAGACCCTGCCGTTCGTAGGTCCTATACTGATTTCGACCATTCAGCTCGGCGCAACGGTTGACTATGCAATACTGATGACCACGCGCTACAAGCAGTCCCGCCAGTCCGGAAAGGACAGGAAGGAGGCTGTCAGCTATGCGGTCGCTTCCTCGGCGCAGTCAATACTGGTCAGCGGCCTTGGCTTCTTCGCGGCGACCTTCGGCGTCGGTCTGTATTCCAACATCGACATTATCTCGTCAATGTGCAGCCTTATCGCCCGCGGCGCGCTATGCTCCGTAGCTGTGGTGCTGTTTGTTCTCCCCGCATTCCTGATGCTGCTTGATTGATAGGTAAGCCCGCCGCCCTCTGCGGTGATCTCCGCGGAGCAGTTCTTATTTTCCGCGGTGATGGTGAGATGCCCGTATGCCTTTATAGCGCTGCGCCATGCGCCGCCGTCGTTCTTTGTCACATAGCTGTCGCCTATCAGATGAATTTCCAGCGGCGCGCCGATGAAATAGATGGCGGAATCCTCGTCGCCCGTACCGCTGCCGCCGTTGATGTCGGCTTCATTCAGCGTCAAAATGGCAGTGTGTTCATTGGTGGCAGGGGTGAACATAACCGTATAATCAGCCGCGCTTCCTGCTTCAATACCGCCGCTGCCGTTTGACCTCCAATAGCTTGTGCTATCCGTGACCACGTTCGTTCCGCCCACCATCACCTTGGTCGGTTTTTTCGCCGCCAATGCCGCCGTCGGCAGCAGCGTTACGAACAGACACAGGCAGAAAATGATGCCCATACTCGTTTTTTCACTTTCGTATCCTCCATAAACCTTTATAAAATCGAATGTGATAAAATAATTATCACTTTGAAGCAAAAGAAAAACTTGAGACTTTTTCTCTTTTTTACGCTTTCACATAGGCAAGGAACATTCGCTTTTGCAGCTCCAGCGCCCTCTTGCAGTTGAATGCTGAGCTTTCCGGCGGGTAGATAAGGCCGCCCGCAAACTTCTGCGTCGTTGCCAGCATTGTGTACATACCGGAAAGAAACAGCTCCTGCTCCGTAATGTCGGAGCGGAGAGTGTGGTCGCTTGCGTTTTTCGCGTAAAGCTTGGAAAACTTGCGGGCGAAATGCTCCACGCTGTCGTAGTAGCCCCGCAGCTCGTCCACGGGGATATGCTCATGCCTGATATACTGGTCAAAATTTGCGTTAAATCCAAGCAGCGCAGGGTGCCGCTGATAAAGCTCGATATAGCAGTCCAGATAAAACGCCAGCTCCTGCAGAGCGGTCATGCTGTCGCCGTTTGCCGCGCTGAACAGCGTTTCCACTTCCTCCGCAAAGTCCCGCCATTTCATTGCTCCAAGCTCCACCACCAGCTTTTGCTTAACGCCAAAGTAGCGGTAGACAGTAGCCATGCCAACATGTGCGGCTTCCGCAATCTCGGTCATATTGATGGCTTCGATGGAGTGCTCGGCGAATAAATTAAACGCAGTTTCAAGCAGAAACGCCCGCCGAACTTCCATTTCGTTGCTGTTTGCCTTGTACGCCATACTGCACCTCCATCTTTATGAGAATAAATTCATCATATATTTTATATGAGGTCAAGCCCCAATGAAGATGTGGCGAATTATCGTGTAAGTGTAAATGCATTCTTCTTATAGGTCAGAATCCCGTCGTCCTGCATTTTGCTCAGCTCCTTGGAAAGAGCGCTTCTGTCCACGCCGAGATAATCCGCCAGCTGCTGGCGGTTGTAGGGGATTGTGAAATGATAGCCGCCGCTTAGCTTTCCCTGCTCTGAAAGATAAGAGAGCAGACGCCCGCGAATGGTCTTTGGCGCAGTGTGAACGCTTCGGCGGGAAAGCGCAAGATTCTTCTTGGCTGAAATCTGCAAAAGATTCTGTATAAGCCTTGCGTGATGCGCGCAGCTGTTTTGACAGGTGCTTATGATGCGCGCGGCATTGAGAAATAGCACGCTGCATTTTTCGCCCGCTCTCACGTTTACCATTAGCGGCTCGTTCGGCACACAGGCATAGGTTTCCGCGAAAAGCTGCCCCGGCTCAACGCAGCTGAGTACGGTAACGTTTCCCCATAAATCGGATATTTCAATCATAACGCTGCCGGAGATGACCAGCCCCATGTTCTGCGCATACTCACCCGCGTGATAGATGGTTTCGCCCTTGTCGTACTGCTTTTCGGCTGCACCGAGGCAGGATAGCATTTCCTGCGCCTCTGCCTCCGTTGCACCTCTAAAGAGCATTGTGGTCGTCAGAAATTTCAAATTCATATTTTTCTCCGTTTCGTTGTTTTAACAACATACGAGCGAGCTTCATTATAGTATACTCCGCTTGTGGAATCAAGAAAGAGGAGTGGAGGCACTAAAATGAAGCGAAAAATTATTCACATTGACGAGGATAAATGCAACGGCTGCGGCGCGTGCGCGGCGGCGTGTCACGAGGGCGCGATAGGCATGGTGAACGGCAAGGCGAAGCTGATGCGGGACGACTATTGCGACGGGCTCGGCGATTGCCTGCCCGCGTGCCCGACCGGAGCTATAACCTTTGTGGAGCGCGAGGCAGCGGCATATGATGAAGCGGCTGTCAAGGCCGGCAAGAGGGCAAAGGGCGATAAGCTGCCCTGCGCCTGCCCCGGAACGCAGTCCAAGACGATAAGGCATGAGC
>CAZUTB010000081.1:4386-7472 GCA_964622905.1 uncultured Oscillospiraceae bacterium
TGCGACTGCGCAGAGCATGAGAATCCCCATGAGCAGCCCAGCCGCCTGTCCCAATGGCCTGTGCAGATTAAACTCGTTCCGGTGAACGCGCCGTATTTTGACGGCGCGAAGCTGCTCATCGCCGCCGACTGCACGGCGTATGCTTACGCGAGCTTTCACGAAAGGTTCATCAAAGGGCGCATCACGTTGGTTGGCTGCCCTAAGCTGGACGGCGTGGATTACGCGGAGAAGCTCACCGATATCATTCGCAATAATGACATCAAGGATGTAACCATCGTCCGGATGCAAGTTCCCTGCTGCGGCGGGCTGGAGAACGCGGCAAAGAAAGCTTTGCAGAATTGCGGCAGGTTCATCCCGTGGCAGGTTGTTACCATCTCGACGGACGGCAAAATACTGGAATGAACTGCAAGAACCGCGCCGTAAGCTGCGATTAGTCTTTGCAGGGTCTGCAATGCAATCCCGAATAATGCATAACAAGCCCCGAATAAGCGGAAGCAAATGCTTTTCTGCCTGTTCGGGGCTTGGCTTTGCTGCTCAGACAAGCTCGGTTATGCTTTGCTCTGTTGTCTTTTTAGCGCCTCTTTGCGCCTTTTCCCGATTCCTGTAGCTAAATACCGTTTGCTGTGCTATACTTGTGTCAGTTCAATTACCAAGTCTAAAAGCGATATAGCTGCTTTACAAAGCATAAAGGAGAGCGCTCTATGACAAAACTGATTGGCCTGCTTCTGGCTGTGACCTTTCTTTTCTGCATATCACCTGCAAAGGCGGAAACGGAGGTTTCATCAATGACAATTCGGCAGCTGGTATTGCAGAAAACTATGGTCTCTGTTCGGCAATGGTCGGAAACAGACCCCAAGGATGCAGCCGAGAGAAAGAGCATTCCGGCGCTTACCGAGATGAACGACAGCGTTTCCGCTTTCTTTGCAGAGTATCAGCCGGGCGGCGTGATACTCTTTGCGAACAATACAAAAACCACGGAGGGCACATACCGGCTCATTAAGGATATGCAGGCTGCCGTGACCGGCACGGGCGCGCCCGCTATGCTTGTTACGGTGGATCAGGAGGGCGGGTACATTACTCGCCTTGCGCAGGGCACATCCATGGTAGGCAATATGGCGCTTGGCGCTATCGGGCGGGCAGAGGACGCGAAGGCTGCCGCAGGCGTTATTGGCGAGGAGCTTGCGGCGCTTGGCTTCAATATGGTTTGCGCGCCGTCCCTTGACGTTAACTGCAATCCGCTCAACCCTATTATCAACGTTCGCTCCTTCGGTGAATCGCCCGCCTTGGTTGCAGAGCTTGGAACTGCGTATATTCAAGGCTTGAAGGATGCGGGAATCATCCCGATTGCCAAGCATTTTCCGGGGCATGGCGATACGCAGACGGATTCGCACAGCTCGCTTCCTATGGTGGATAAATCGCTTGAGGATATAAAGAATACGGAGCTTGTGCCCTTCAAAGCCGCCATTGACGCGGGCGTTCGGGTGATTATGACCGCGCACATTCAGTTTCCCGCGCTGGATGACACAAAGGCGATATCCGCATCCACCGGCGAGGAAATCTGCCTGCCCGCAACCCTGTCCAAGAAAATACTGACCGGGCTCTTGCGGGGCGAAATGGGCTTTGACGGTGTAATCATGACGGACGCGATGGACATGGACGCGATTGCCCTGCATTTCGGAACGGGAGAAGCGATGGTGCGCGCGTTTGAAGCGGGCGTTGACATAGCGCTGATGCCGGTGTCTATCATGTGCCCCGGCGATATTGCGGCGTTTGAAAAGGTTATCTGCGAGGTTGAGGAAGCTGTAAAGAACGGACGCCTGACCCGCGAGGAGCTTGAAGCCTCTGTGGAGCGCATTCTTAGCTTGAAGCGTGAAAACGGAGTGCTTGACCCGAGTACGCGCGAGCTAAGCGCGGCGCAGGCAACGATTGCCTCAAAGGAGCATAGGGAAACGGAACGCAGGCTTGCGGACGCTGCCGTAACGGTGATTGCCGATAACGGCGTGCTGCCGATAAGCCTTCCCGAGAACGCCCGCCTGCTGCTGGTGGCGGCATATAATAACGAGCTGACATCCATGCGCTTTGCCGTTGAGAGGCTGATATCGGAGGGTAAACTGCCGCGGCTTACGATTGACGCGTATTGCTATCAGTCCTGCACGGAGGTGGACGATTCGCTGCAAGCGCTTATAGATGCCGCCGACGCGGTAGTCATGAACAGCGAAATTTCCTCTGTCGCAAGGCTTGCGGCGGGCAACTGGCAAAGCGATATGCCCCTTGCGATAGTGGACGCGCTCAATAAGCGCGGCATTCCGTATTGCGATGTAAGTATGCATTTGCCGCAGGACGCGGCGCTCCTTACGAATGCCCGCGCGCTTGTTGCAGTTTATAACCCCTCGGGAATGAGCGACACAGCTGCCGCTGACTCCAGCTACGCATACGGACCGAATCTGCCTGCCGCAATCGACGTTATCTTTGGCGCAGCGAAGGCAGAGGGCAAGCTCCCCGTTACAGTCTTCGCATTGGACGAATCGCGAAGCATTGACCTGAATACCGTGCTTTATGAATGCGGATGGTTCTGCGGGAAGTAGCTCGCCTTTAACCTAAAGAAAACATATATGGAGATAAATTTATACAATCGAACAGAAAGAAAAACAGCTGAAAAAGCAGACAAGAGCATCTGACAAAGCAGGCGAGGGCATCTGGAAAACGCAGACGAAAGCAGCTGAAATGCAGATGAAATCAGGCGCTTGTATTCTTTCGGACTGCTTTTCGTCTTGCCGCTTCTCCAATTATTCACAGGTACAATCCGGATTGTTATACTGACTGTTATACTGGGAAAATCACGATTGACAACACAAAAACCGCATGGTATAATAATTTCCGTTCACAAAGAACGAATTTTCCTGCGGTCTGTTGGCTCAGTTGGTAGGACACGCTGGTCAAGTTACCTAACTACTCTCGGTCGCATGGCTCAGTTGGTAGTACCTACTGGTACCTTCGTAGGAAGTCGCATGGTCGCATGGCTCAGTTGGTAGGACACGCTGGTCAAGTTACCAAACTACTCTCGGTCGCATGGCTCAGTTGGTAGA
>CAZUTB010000082.1:0-7431 GCA_964622905.1 uncultured Oscillospiraceae bacterium
AAATATGGACGCGGTTTACAGAATGGGACAGATTGTTAGGGAAATAGCCGAAAAGAGCAAGGATAACGACTGCTTTGCCTGCTCAAAGCTGGTTGTGTTCTGCAACGCGGTGGAGGATAACCCCTTCATGGCAGGCGCGTTCTGCGGAGCGGGCGAGCCTGAATGCGCGGTAAACGTAGGCGTGAGCGGACCCGGAGTTGTCAAGCGCGCGCTTGAAACCGTAAGGGGCGAGAGCTTCGACGTGGTTGCGGAAACCATCAAAAAGACCGCGTTCAAGATTACGAGAATGGGCGAGCTTGTGGCTATGGAGGCTTCAAAGCGCCTTGGAATTCCCTTCGGAATAGTTGACCTCTCCCTTGCCCCAACCCCCGCGCGCGGCGATTCCGTTGCGCATATTCTTACCGAAATGGGGCTTGAGATGGCGGGAGCGCCCGGAACAACCGCCGCGCTTGCGCTGCTTAACGACGCGGTCAAGAAGGGCGGAGTAATGGCATCCAGCCATGTTGGAGGGCTTTCGGGCGCGTTCATTCCAGTAAGCGAGGACATCGGAATGATAGAGGCTGCCGCCGCGGGCGAATTGAAGCTCGAAAAGCTCGAGGCGATGACCTGCGTATGCTCGGTTGGGCTTGATATGATTGCCCTGCCCGGCGATACCAGCGCGGAAACCATTGCAGGCATTATCGCCGACGAGAGCGCAATAGGAATGATAAACAACAAGACGACCGCCGTCCGCGTCATACCCGCAATAGGCAAGAAGGCGGGCGATGTGGTGGAGTTCGGCGGTCTGTTCGGGCGCGCTCCTATCATGGAGGTAAACCGCTGCGATTGCTCGGAGTTTGTAAAGCGCGGCGGAAGGATTCCCGCTCCGCTCCATTCGCTGAGGAACTAAGGCAAAAGCGCACAGACACAACAGCATATTATTATGCGCGAGCCGACATAAAATCGGCTCGCGTATTTTTTGTGTTTTCGGTTATTGGGGCTTGTGAAAGCACAGGATTGCACTCAGAGCAGCATAAACGAAGCAAAAGCTCTAAAAAGCAGCCCCCTTCATTTCGCAGGCTGAGCCTCTGCCATAGCCTTCCATACTTCCTCGTTTACCCCGACGCAAGCCTTCTGTCCGTTTCGTACAATGGGCGAGCGCAGAAGCTGCGGAGCGCGTTTAAGCTCGTCCAATATAAGCCCCTCATCGCTCATATAGCAAACGGTGCTTTCGCGCGTTTTGGGGTCATTAATGTCGATAAGCCCCTTCGCTCCGCCCGCGCAGCGAGCGAAAAGCGCAAGCTCCTTATCCCCGAGCGGATGCTTTTTCAGCTCGCAGAGCGTAACCGGAATGCGGCGCTCGCGGAAATACCTTTCCGCCTTCTGCACCCCGAAATCGCGCTTGTAGAAGTAAATCATAATCATAAAAACCGCCGCCCTTCCCGATTTCCTGCCCCTGCAAGTATATCGCGGAGAGCGGCGTTTTGCCAATACCTATTCCAAGTTTTCCGCTTCGGGCTTTCTCCACTCCCCCGCGCTTTTCATTGCGCTTTCGTGGAGCTTGTGAATTCTAAGTACCTCGCGGCTCTGCGCGCGGCGCTTCTGCGGGGCGTCGCTTTTCTCCTGCGTTTCTCCATCCAAGGCGGTTTCCTCCGCCAGCAGGCGCGTTTTGCGGCAGATAAAGCTGTCCTCGCTGTCCCTCAGCTTATGCTCCTGAAACGGCGATACGGCGCTTTTATTCTTATCCATAAAAAATCCCTCCCTCCGATATAAGCTTATGCCGAAGGGAGGGAAGCGGTTACGAAAGGTTTACTCGGAAAGCCTGAGGCGCACCTGCTTTCTGTAATACAGCGTTACAAGCACGCTGCAAAGCACCCAGCCGACAGGATACGCAAGCGTTACGGACATGAAGCCGACATTTAAGAGCCTGCAAACGAGCAGGAATATCTGCCTGAAAATGACGAAGCATGAGATTGTGATTATCATGGGCGTGCGTGAATCATTCATTCCGCGCATAGCGCCGCTGTAAATTCCGTTAAAGCAGGTGAGCGCGTAGAACGGCGAAATCCACAGAATGAAATGCTCGCCGTAGGAAAGCATTCCGGGGTCTGAGTTGATAAGCTTGAGCAGAGGCTGCCTGAAAAGCATTGCAACGGCGGTAAGCACAACGGTTGCGATAATGGAATACACAAGCGCGACCCTCGCGCCCTCCTTGAAGCGCCCGTACTTATGCGCGCCGTAGTTCTGCGCGGAGAAGGTGGCGGACGCCTGCGAAAGGCTGTTTGCGGGAAGCACAATGAACGCGTCAAGCCTGCTGTACGCCGCCCAGCCCGCCATGCAGTCCGAGCCGTAGGCGTTGATATAGCTCTGAACAAAAACATTTGAGAACGAGATGACCGCCTGCTGTATTCCTGCGGGAAAGCCAATCTTGGAAATGCTGCGCAGTATAGGCATATCAAGCCTGAGCCTTGACCAGATTATCCGATAAGGCGCGTGGCTGCGGGTCAGCAGAACAAGAATCAAAACAGCCGAAATCATCTGCGAAAGAATCGTTGCGTAGGCAACGCCCTCAACGCCCATTCCGAAGGAGCATACAAACAGAAGGTCAAGCCCGACGTTCAGGATTGACGAAATGATAAGGAAGTACAGCGGGCGCTGTGAATCGCCGACCGCGCGGAGAATTCCGCTGCCCATATTGTAAATCATCAGCCCAGAAATGCCCGCAAAGTAGATTTGCAGGTAAACCGTAGCCTCAGCGATAACATCCTCCGGCGTGTTCATCCACTCAAGCGCAAGCGGCGCGATAAGAATTCCGACCGCCGTCATTATAACGGACATTATGAAGGTCATCACGATAGTGGTCTGAACCGCAAGTGAAAGGTTCTTATCGTCCTTAGCGCCGTAGCACTGGGAGATTACTACGGTTGCGCCTATCGCAAAGCCGTTGCAGAAGCCGACGAGCATATTGATGATATTGCCCGTGCAGCCTACGGCGGCAAGCGCCGTTTTGCTCACAAACTGACCGACAACAACGGTATCAACGGTAGTGTAAAGCTGCTGAAAGCAAAGCCCCAGCAGCATCGGCAGAGCGAACGCAATCAGCTGCTTGCCGATATCGCCCTCCGTCATATCAATATCCCTGTTAGAAAATCTCATCTGCTTGCCTTTCAAAGCTTTAATATATAACCAAATCTGCCTTTTCGCGTATGCCCTGCGAGGAAATATAGGCTTCCTCCATCGGAATCCACTTTTCCTTGAAGGCAGTGAGGCGCTCCGTGTCGCGCTTCTTTATGCGCTCAAGCTGCTCCGCCGCGCCGATATCGACAAACGCGGAAACCTCAGGGCAAAGCTGCACAGCGCAGGAGAGAGAATACGCGCCCTCGACTATTGTAAGCCGCGTTCCGCTTAATCGCTTTTCAGCGCCGAGCGCCATTTGCGAGCAATCGAAGCGGCGGTAGGAATAGGGCTTGCCAATGCGCAAATGCGGCAGAATCTCCTCGCGGAAGCGCTCATAATGCACGTTCCCGCCGCTCTGCGCAAGCCGCTTAACGCTTCTCAGCTCAGGCGGAAGGAAAAAATCATCCATAGCAACTATATCCGCAGGCGCTCCGTTTTCGCAAAACGCGGAGGCGATGAGCGCGGCAGCGGTGCTTTTGCCGGAGGCTGCCCGCCCGTCAAGCGCGCAGACAACATACTCATTCTTATCAAGCGCCTCGCATATTCTCCCGATAAGCGGGAGCAGGCGAAGATAGCGGCTCAGTATCACGCGGTAATGCGGGTTTCTAGCCTGCCTGTACGCCTCCGAGTGCGAGAGCATAGGATAACCGTCCTTTGCATACTCGCCAAGGAAGGCACTCAATTCGCCCTTAGAAAACGGCAGCCTTCCCTCCGCTGTCATTTCCTCCAGCTCGCGTATTCTTTCCTTGAAGCCGACAAGTGAGCCAGAGGGCGCTTTAGCGGAGGCTGTGAACGCGCGCAGAAGCGCTTCGGGCGCAGAGCCGCAAAGCCCGTCCATATAGGCGCGCGCAAAGCCGCCGCCTATCTCACAGGGTGCTTTTTCGGGAAGCCCCGCGCATTCCTCAAGCTCCGAAAAAAACCTCTCGGCAGCCGCATTTTCATCGCTCACGATATGCCCGCAGCCGAATTCCGCCTGATAGAGCAGCTTCACGGCGTCGCGCGGCGTTATGGGTCTGTCCGAAATAAGCGCTTCGCAGTCCTTCATAAACGCTCCTTAGTCAAGCGAAAACTCACGCTCAATCATTTCGCGGACGAGCGCCATATTCTGCGGGCAGAACACAAGCTCGCCGTTATCGAACATGAGCGCCGCGCCGTAGATAAGCGAGCGGACAACATAGGTTTTAATAATCTTACGCTCATCGGTAAGCCCGCTTTCCTCGCAGTAGCGGCTTATCAGCCCGCTTGTCACCTCGCGCATACGGCTCTTCTGCCTCAGGCTCTCCGTAGGCAGCTTATCGTCCCTCATCATAATAACGGAGCGGAAATGCGGGTTCTCCATAAGGAACTCGATATACTTAACGCTCACCTCAACAAGCTTGTCCTTGGTTGATGCGCCCGAAAGCCCAAGCAGCACCTCATCCTCGCGCTTGGACCACTTGCCGTTTATATAGTCAACAATGCCCGCAAGCAAATCCTCCTTGCTGGCAAAATGCCTGTAAAGCGCAGCGGCGCTGACCCCGCATTTCGCGGTGGTTTTGCGCAGAGAAAAATTAGCCGCGCCCTCCTGCTCAAGCACATCAATTCCCGCAAGAATCAGTTCCTCCTTGAGCGTGGAGCTTTCCCGCTGACGAGTAGGCAATGAAATTCCCCCTTACATGGCAAAGAAAAGTAATTAAGAACGGGAGTACGCGCCTTTTACGGAGGTGTTCCATAAAGGCACATATACTCCCGATAATACAGAGAATTATAGCACATACGCGGAAGGGTAACAAGAATAAAAACGAAACGTTATCATTTGTTGCGGTCAGCCGCGCAGAGCGCATAATGGCACATATCGCATACGCCCAGATTATTGCGTCCCGAAAGGCGCGAGCGCCCCTCAAAGAGCATACCGCATTTCGCCATAACCATTCCCGAATGCGGGTTCTCGGCGTCATGCTCGGCGCATACACGGCTTGCGTTTACCTCGTCAAAGAAGAAGCGCATAATCTCATTGAGCGCTTCGCTCATAATTCCCTTGTTCCACCATTTTCTGCCTATGCAGTAGCCTATCTCAACCCCGTCAACCTCAGGAAACAGCTTTACTGCGGCAATGCTTCCGATAGGCTCGCCGATTTCCTTAAGCTCGACAGCCCATTGATAGTACTCATCGCTTGCATAGCCCTTCTCCCATTCGGCGCAGATAAATGCAGAAACGTCCTCATCCTTATGCGCCGGCCATGTAAGGAACTTTGTGACCTCCGAATCCCCCGCCCAGTTGCGGAACATCGCCCCGCCGTCGGCGGCGGTGAAGCGCCTTAGAATAAGCCTTTCGGTTTCAAGCCGTACCGTGCCTGAATGCCTCATCAAAAATCAATCTCTTTTCTCTATGCTCTCATAATCCCTGTGCGGCACAACGCTCTTGTACGCGGGGCGGATAATCTTATCGCCGTTGATAAGCTCCTCCATCCGGTGCGCGCTCCAACCGACCATACGCGCCATTGCGAATATCGGAGTATACAGCTCCTCGGGTATTCCGAGCATACTGTATACAAAGCCGCTGTAAAAGTCAACATTCGCGCATACGCCCTTGTATATACGGCGATTTTTCGATATCACCTCGGGCGCGAGGCGCTCTACCATTGAGTAAAGCTCATAATCGTCGTGCCTGCCCTTTTCGCTTGCCAGCTTTTCTACAAAGCCGCGCAGGATGACCTCGCGCGGGTCGGAAAGAGTGTAGACAGCGTGCCCCATTCCGTATATAAGCCCCTTGCGGTCAAACTCCTCCTTGCCGAGAAGCCGCTCAAGATACGCGCCTACCTCGCCCTCATCGCGAAGGTCGCGGACGCGGCTCTTAAGGTCGCTCATCATTTCGACAACCTTAATATTCGCCCCGCCGTGCTTGGGACCCTTGAGAGATGAAAGCGCCGCGGCTATTACGGAATAGGTGTCCGAGCCTGCGGAGGTGACAACTCTTGTTGTAAAGGACGAGTTATTTCCGCCGCCATGCTCCATATGCAGCACAAGCGCTATATCCATAACCCGCGCCTCGGTTTCGGTGTACGCCTTATCGGGGCGGAGCATCATAAGCAGATTCTGCGCAAAGGAAAGCTCCGTGCTTGGGCGATGAATATAAAAGCTGTCGCCCTCCATGTAATAATTGTATGCATGATAGCCGTATACCGCGAGCATAGGCAGCTCGCTGATAAGCATAAGGCACTGACGCAGGGTATTTGAAAGCGAAAGGTCGCAGGCGCGCTCATCATAGGAGGAAAGCGTCAGAATGCTGCGTGTGAGTGTATTCATAATATCCTTGCTCGGCGCTTTCATTACAACATCCCTGACGAAATTGGTCGGGAGCGTTCTCAGCGAGGAAAGCAGGGCGGAAAACTCCGAAAGCTCTGCGGCAGCCGGAAGCGAGCCGAAAAGCAGCAGGTACGCAATTTCCTCAAAGGCATAGCTTCTGCGCCTTACACAGCCGTTCACAAGCTCGTTTATATCATAGCCCCTGTATTCAAGCCTTCCGTCAATCGGAACTGTTCCGTCCTCGGTTTCAATTCCGGATTGAATGCTTGATATTCCCGTAAGCCCCGCAAGAACGCCCTTTCCGTTTACGTCCCTCAGCCCGCGCTTAACCCCGTACTCGCCGTAAAGCTTCGGGTCAATCTTGAAACGCTCCGCGCTTTTCTCCGTCATTTTCGCCGTATAAGCGTCAACCGCTTTGTACATTTCTGCCACTCGCAGTCGCCTCCTTCCGCGCCACATTGCGCCATCCGTCAGGTATAGACATTTGATAATATCAAATCTAGAATAACATTATTTCGGGCATATTTCCAGAACGGAGTAGAATAACGAATTATGATAAAGGCGGCATACAAATGATAGAAAATAAGGTATCATCACTTACTTTTGGGGATGTAAAGAAGGGTCTCCCTTCTTTTGAAATCCGCAGGGGTGGCTCTGCCGCCCCGAGGAGCGACCGGAGGTCGTTTCCTTACATCATTTCCTGACCGTGAGGCAAAGCCGAACAAGGAAATGATGAAAACCGGAGCAAGTAAGCGAAGCGCACTTGCTCCGAAAGCGGAGCGCAGTGCAGCGATAATTTCGTCTTGCAACTATTGCGGATGATATGTTATAATGCTCCTGCTTGCCGAAGTGGTGGAATTGGCAGACGCCCGGGACTCAAAATCCCGTGTTCGCGAGAACGTGCGGGTTCGACCCCCGCCTTCGGCACCAAACCAATATAATCCGAACCCGTTCTTCCCTGTGGGAGATGGGTTCGGATTATTGCTTTTC
>CAZUTB010000083.1:0-7421 GCA_964622905.1 uncultured Oscillospiraceae bacterium
GGCAAAGCTGACAGCTGCGGATTACAAAAGAAGGGAGACCCTTCTTTACATCCCCAAAGTCAGTGTCATGCTATCCGTTGCCCCATCACTTGCAGGGAAAAGCTGTGCTTTTCCGTCTTGTTTCGCTAATGCTTTCCTAAAACAACAATCAGGTTTTTTGACAAACAGACGTGTCCGGCGATTATCGTCGGACACGTTCATAATATGATTCGTTTAAGCTATTCAACTAAGCGCTTCAATTTTGCCTTGCAGTAAAAATTACGGCAGTTTCAGCTCGCGCCGTCCTTATTCCTCGTTGCTCGTGACGGGCAAAATTGTCTGGCGCTTCACCAACTCCGAGAAGAAGCCGCCGCGCGAAAGCAGCTCGTTATACGTTCCGTCCTCGACAATCTTACCGCCGTCAAGGACGAGTATCCTATCGCAGGCGCGGATTGTGGAGAGGCGGTGCGCTATAACAATCCTTGTGCATTTGAGGCTGTCCAGCGAGTCGGAAACGACGCGCTGAGTTATATTGTCAAGTGCGGAGGTAGCCTCGTCAAACATCAGTATTTTCGGCTTCGGGGCTATCGCGCGCGCAATCATAATGCGCTGGCGCTGACCGCCAGAAATACCGCCGCTGCCCTCGCTGATAAGCGTCTGCATTCCCATAGGCATCTTGCGGATGTCCTCATCAACGCCCGCCAGCTTTGCCGCCTCCCACGCGTCCGCCTGAGTGAGCCACGGCGCGGAAATAACTATATTTGAATAAATATCACCCGAGAACAGCCTGCTCTGCTGGAGCACAACGCCTATCTTTCGCCTTAGCGCGCGAAGCTCAAGTGTCTGCAAATCCCTTCCATCATAGTAAACCGCGCCCGAGGAGGGCGTTTCAAAGCCGAGAAGCAGGCGCATGAGCGTTGACTTGCCGCAGCCCGTCCTTCCGACGATGGCGACATACTGTCCCGACGGAATCCTTAATGAAACATGGTCAAGAACATAGGGCGAATCCTCGGTATAGCGGAATGAAACATTGCTCAGCTCTATGCTCCCGCTCATTCTGGGGAGCGCCTTTTTGCCGTTGCCGACCTCCGGAACAGCCTTCAAAATAGGCTCTGCAAGCTCCATAAGCGGTCGCAGGTTTGCAATCGCCTCCGCTACTCCCGCAAGCGCGAGCATAGCGCCGCTGACCATTCCGTAGGACGCGGTGAACGCCATATAATCCGCCGAGCTGACCTTTGCGGAAGCGGCGCAGTAATAGAGCAGCAGCGAGCCGCCGAGTGTTATCAGACCCGAAAGCGCCGGCTGAATCTTAAGCAGCATTGGCGGATTATAGGTAAGCTCCGCCTCCTTGGAATATTCCTCCGCCCACTTGGCAAAGGCGCGCTTTTCCGCTCCCGCAAGCTTAATCTTCTGTATTCCCGAGAAAAGCCTGAACACAAGCCCGTTCATTTTCGCGGAAAGGTTCAGCTTTTTTCTGCTTATGGATACCTGCATAAGCACCGACGCGGTAAGCGAAACGAGCTGAACAAGCAGGATGAGCAGCGACGGCATGATAAGCGCGGGCGCGAACGAGGTTATCTGAAAGAGATAAAATACGGAGAAAAGAACCCCGACAGCGCTTGTGAGCAGCGTTCCGCAGAGCATTGAGCAAATCTGCGTAAGCACGCTGACCCTGCTCTGCATTTCGCCCGCGTTATGCTCCTTGAAGAACTGCGCGGGAAGGTTCAGGACGCGCGCCATAGACGCGTTTTCGACCATCTGATTCATCTTCTGGCTGATTCGCGCCATCAGCACTTCCTTGGTAAGCGTCATCAGCACGGAGGAAAACAGGACGCCGACGGCAAGCACCGCAACGGGAACAAGGTTTGACATTTCATCCATCGGGATAACCGTTCCGAATATCAGGCGCGTGACCCACGGTGTAACCATTCCGAGAAGGCTGACGATGAGAGCGGTGATAAAGAAGAAAAGCAAATCGCCCAAATCGAGCGCTTCCACCATGAAGCGAATCAAGTCGGGAAGCCTCAGGCTCTTTGCAGGCAGCGGCTTATAGAAGCATATCGCCTCTCCGGTGAGCAGCTCCGCAGTTTTCGCATTCGCCTTCAGGAATTCACCCGTCTTATCATCGTTCCAGCCGTAGCCGCCGAATTTCTGCGGAAGCAGCGCTACTCTCCCGCCGCTCTTGGTAACGGCGAGCATTGGTCCATAGGCTTCCTTCCACCATTTTTCGGAAAGCGTGACCTTTCTGCGCATTATTCCCGTCTGCCCGAGCATGAACTCAAGCCTGTCGTCAAAATCCGTCATAAGGCTCGGCGGCTCTGCCGCCTCCGCCTTGAAATACGCAAGAATTTCCTGCACAGCGTCGCCTGCGGGCGCGTGCATTCCCTTAGGCGCGTGCTTTCCGTATACGGCAGAGCCGAGAGAGCGGAGGGAGCGTTCAACGGTTTCCCTGTCGTTTTCCTGCCGCGTTTTCAGCTGCTCTTCAAACAGACCCATGTTCTCCCCTCCCTCACTCCATCGAAATCAAGCGCGTATAGACCCCGCCGCGCTTATAAAGCTCATCATGCGTTCCGCGCTCAACAACCCTGCCGTCCTCCAGCACAATAATCTCATCACAGTCGCGTATCGTCGAAAGGCGGTGGGCGACAATAACAGAGCTTATCCCGCGCTCCCGAATTGACTTTATTACGTCAAACTCGGTCTTAGCGTCAAGCGCGGAGGTTGCCTCATCCAGAATCACTATCGTCGGGTCCTGCGCAAGCACTCTTGCAATCTCAAGGCGCTGGCACTGCCCGCCCGAGAAGTTTTTGCCGTTCTCTCTTATTACAGCATTATACCCGCCCTCGCGGCTCACGATATCCTCGTGTATGCTCGCGTCCCGCGCGGCAAGGATAACCTCATAATCCTCAATGGACTTATCCCACATACGCACGTTTTCGGAAATAGTGTCCTCAAAGAGCGTTATATCCTGATCGACAACGGCAAGCGAGCCGGTGAACACCTCGCGAGGAATATCGGCGCGCGGCTTTCCGTCATAAAGAATTTCGCCCTCCCAAGGCTGATAAAGACCGGATATCAGCTTCGCTAAAGTGGATTTTCCGCAGCCGGAGGAGCCGACGAGCGCAACAGACCCGCCCGCGCGAAGCTTAAGGCTGAAATCCGAAATGAGCGGAGCGGCAAGGCGGGAATAGCCGAAGGTGATGCCCGACATTGTCACCTCGCCCCTCAGTTTTTCATAAGATGTGGAGGGCTTTTCGGTGCCCGCCTCGGAGAGCGCCTCGGTATCGGCAGCCGTCTTTTCCGGCTCGTCATCAAGCCTTACATCGGGCGCGTAATTCATTACATCCTCAACGCGCTCCATCGAGGTGCGCATTTCCTGAAGGCTCTGCCCAAGCCCAAGCAGCGAGCCGACAGGCGCCATAAAGGAGGAAAGAAAGCCCTGGAAGGCAAGCAGCATACCGGTTGTGAATCTTCCGTTCATAATTTCGGCAGCGCCTAGGATAATAACGGTCAAATCCGCAAGCTTGGAAAGCAGCTCCGGAAGCGCGCCAAGGGTATGCTGAATATGGATGAAATGCACCTCGGTGCTTGCAAGGCTTGCCGAAAGCCCGCTCCAGCGCTCAAAAAAGCCGTTCTCCGCGCCGCTCGCCTTAATAGTTTCAATCATTTCTATTCCCGAAGCGGTTGTTGCGGCGAGCTTTCCCGCGTCCCTCATCTGCGCGCGGGAGATATTTATGCGCTTCTGCGAAATATACTGAGTTACAAAAAGGTTGAGAAGCGCGGTAACAAGCCCTATGCAGGTGAGCAGAACCGAATACCTGAGCATTATGCAGAGGTAGAAAACCATCATAACGAAATCTATAAGCACGGGACCAAGCTCCGAAATGAGCGTTTCGGATATTCCCTCGTTGCTCTGCTGGCGAAGCGCGATATCGCCCGCGTAGCGCTGAGTGAAGAACTCAACAGGCAGGCGCAGAACGTGCCACATAAAGCCAGAGCTTGCGGAAACGGCAAGGCGGCCGCGCATTTTGAGCATATACACCGTCTGCAAAAGCGAAACGGCGGTTTGAAACACAAACAAGCCGCCGACGGCAATAAGGAAGGTTCCGAGCCATGCCGGATTCTTGCCGCTCAGTATCTCATCCATGTAAACCTTTGATAAAAGCGGTGTGACAAAGCTTGCAGCCGAGGCAAGGAGAGTGACGACGACAACAAACGCAAGCACGGGCGCGCAGCCGCGAAGCCGCGTTTTTGCAAACCCGAGAACGCTGCGCTTATGACCGGACGGCTCAAAGCTCTCGCCCTTTTCAAAGCTCAGCACAACGCCGGTAAAGCATTCGTCAAACTCCTCCATGGAGATTGCAACGCGCCCGCGCCCGGGGTCGCAAAGAATCGCCTTGTTGTTCTTGAAGCCGCACAGAACCACAAAATGGTTGAAGCTCCAATGAACGATAAGCGGGAACTGCATTTTCTGAACGCCCTCAAGGGAGCAGCGGAAGCCCTGCGCCTTAAGCCCATAGCGCCTTGCGGCAAGCAGCAGGTTTTTAGCGTTGCTTCCGTCCCTGCTAACTCCGCAGTCAAGGCGAACGCGCTCGAGCGGAAGCCATTTGCCAAAGTAGGCAAGCACCATTGCAAGGCTTGCCGCTCCGCATTCCGTGGCTTCCATCTGCATTACAACGGGTACTTTTTTAACGGTGTTTCTGCGCATACGCTTCACTCCTCAAACAGAAGGTCAATCGGTCTGCGCGTATTAAGGATTATCTGCGCCGAAAGCATTTCGCCTGCGGGAACTGAAACGGCTTCATCAAGCTCCACGGTAAGCGGGCATATCCATTCGGAGGGCATATTTCCCGTAAGCCAGCGCGCTCCGGCGCTTTCCGCCGCCTCCGAGGATGTAACTATATCGCCGACAGCCGTAACCCTTCCGGAAATGGTATCATCCGTTTCGGTGCTTATGCGCACCTCCATTCCGACGCTTACGGAATGGGCGTTTTCGGCAGGAACATACACCGCTATCCCTCCGCCGCTTGTAAGCCCTATTCCGTCAAGGCTTTTCGGCATAGTGCCGAAAAAGCACCACGCTCCCGCCGCTATCAGGGCGAAGACGAGCGCGGCAAGCACGAACCATACGGAGGGGCTGGACACCTTCAAATAATCGTCCAGCTTATCCGGCGATGATATGTTTTTAATGCTCTTTTCACGGAATATAGTCTGACTCATATCTGTTCCTTCCTTCTGCTGTAAACAGTCAAACATTCAGGTTTGAAAAACCAATGCATAAAGTTAAGCGGCGCGAGGCAAGCCAACATGAAAATCGTAATAGTATTGAGTGACGATGTCAAGCTAAAATGCCGTATTTGAGCGCAGCATCGTATTTTAGCTCAAAACCGCTTGAATATCGCGAAAAATGTTGCTAAGATAGCATACGGGAGAAGCATTGCAAACCTATTATAGCATGAATTCGGAAAGGGAGGCAAAGCCAAGATGAATAAATCAGCCACAGACCTTGAAAAGCTTTACGCCGAATACTTTCCGAAGGTATATAACTATATCTTTTATCGGCTTCTGCACAGGCAGGAAACCGAAGATTTAGTGAGCAAAACCTTTATAAAGATAGTCAAGAATATAGATTCCTATGACCCTAAAAAGGCGCAGCTCAGCACATGGATAATAACCATTGCCGCAAACACGCTGAGGGATTATTACAGAACGAGAAAAACGAACATTTCGATTGACGATGAGAATTTTTCGCTCCATGAGCCGTCCGTGGACTTTCAGGAGCAGTACGAGCAGATAGCATCGCCGAAAAAGCGCGCGATATTTGCGGCGCTTTCCACGCTTCCCGAGGAAGAGAGAGCGATGATTTACGACAAGTATTTCTTAGGAATGCGCAACCGCGAAATAGCGATGAGAACGGGTATAAACGAAAGCACGGTAGGCTCTATTCTCAGCCGCGCGCGCAAAAAGCTGAAGGACGCGCTTGCCGACGACCCCTCGGGAGAGTTTTCGGGGCGCTGAGAAGGGCGTCCCGCAGATTTCCCATGTAAAATTAACGAAAAACCCAAACGCAAAATCAATATAAATGCGGCAGCAAAGCTGACTTTCGGTCTGTACACGTTTTTTTGATGTATACATTACTTTATATAACTATAATAATCTCTCAAAGTCCCGAAACACTATTGCGAAAATCACGAATATGTAGTACATTGTAAACAGTAAGACGCGCACACGTCTGTATCCATTCAGCACGAAAAGAAGCTTGGAGGAATACAAATGAAAAGAGCCATCTCTGCTATTCTGTGTATTGTTTTGCTGCTTGCGCTTGCCGGATGCGCGGCGAAGACCCAAGACAGCGGATATACGCCCATATCCGGACTCGATGCCAACAAGAAGGTTACGCTCAAAATCGCTATCCCTTATGAAACGAACAAGGCGCTCAACACGGTTGCAAACGCGTTCATGAGCAAGTATAAGAACGTGAGCGTTCAGCTTGAGTACATCGAGGATTATGACACCAACGCCATGAAGCTGTTCAAGAGCGGCGAGCTGGACTTTATTCTGCTCAAGGACACTTCCTTTGCCGAATACACCGAAAAGGATGAAAAGACGGGCGAAACCGTTCCCTCAGGGCGGACGACCGACGACTACTTCTATAATTTTGCCGCCGACAAGGATATAGACTTTTCCGATACAGCCGCGGAAATAACCAATAACTATCGCCATATCAGAACGGACAAGAGCGGAAACGAAATCGAATACCAGTATTCCTATCCTCTGGGCGGCGAAACGCGCGGAGTATTCGTAAACGTTAGCCTGCTCAAGCAGTACGGGCTTTCCGTTCCGACGAATTACGAAGAGCTGCTTGCCTGCTGCAAAACCTTAAAGGATAATGGGATTATTCCGATACACGGCAGCTCCGACACCGCCGCCTACGGGCTTGCCTTCGCAAACGCGGTAAACCCGATTGTGCATGACGAAGCTAAGCTTGAGAAAATGAAAAACGCCGAGGCGGGAATCAGCGAGGAATTCAAGCCCGTGCTTGAAAAGCTTTACTGCCTTGCGACAAACCGCTATTTTGACTACAAGGCAGTCGAGGCGACGCTGGGGCTTTACAAGCTCTCCGGCGATATGCCGCAGGCGCAGAGCTTCCTTGGGCTTACAACGAACGCGGAAACCTTCGAGGTAGTAAAGCCCGAGAACAACATCGGCTACTCCGCCTTCTTCCCGCATTACAGCTCGACAGGCGCGCTCATTCAGTCCCTTATCGAGAAGTACAAGCTCGGCACAGAGTTCACCTTCATCTGCACCCCGCTTAACGAAAAGGGCACAAAAAGCCCCGCTTACATAACCCCCAGCTACGGAATCTGCCTTAACAAGAACAGCGCGGAGCTTGACTGGGGACGCGAGTTTGTAAACTTCATACTTGACGAAAAGAACGACAA
>CAZUTB010000084.1:0-7418 GCA_964622905.1 uncultured Oscillospiraceae bacterium
AAGAAGGAAAATTCCTTCTTTGCTGCGCTAAGGATGGCGTTGGGTCCTTATCTTGGCGAAATGCTTTTGACAAGCTTTTGCCCCTGTATTCCGGAATTTGCCCTGTTTTTCATTCGCTATGTTTTGTTGTCAGGAGGGAACGCCTATGAAGCTGCTTCGGCTTAAAAACGACGGAAGAAATTTCGAGACTATTTATTACAACGCCATCAACATGATGGATCCCGGCGTTGCGAGCAAGCTTATGCGCAAGTATCCCGGCGCGGAGAAAGCGCCGCACTATTGGCGCGATTTGGCGCATGACCGCGAGCTGAGCGACAACATTCTGATTTCCACAATAGTTATGAATCTCGTTATGCCGTTTTCCGCATATGTGCTTGAGAAGGAAACGGACGACGAGCTTGTTATTTCCCCGTGGCTTTTCTCCTCCAAGGTTGACAGGCACCGCCTTGTAAATGAAATATTCGGCAAAGCGTCAAGCCCCGAAACGCTCAGCGCTTACAGCAGAACCCTGAGCTTTACCGCCGAGTTTCTTACATGGCTTGCGGATTTTGAGAAGAAAAACCCCTCTCAGGTGTGGGCTGACGATAATAGTCAGAAATGAGGAATTGATATGAAGCACGGGCTTCGCGTTGCCATGATGGGGCACAAGCGCATTCCCGGACGCGAGGGCGGTATTGAGGTGGTTGTCGAGGCGCTTGCGACGCGCATGGCGGCGCGCGGAATCGACGTTACCGCCTACAACCGCTGGGAGCTATTCCGCAAGGATAAGCAGACGCGCGACAAGGTGTATAAGGGAGTAAAAATAAAGCAGACGCCGACGATACCGCTCGGCGGGCTTAACGCGTTCATGTATTCCGCTTTGTCAACGCTCCGCATTGCGTTTTCGCGCTTTGACGTTTTGCATTTTCACGCAATCGGCTGCTCCTCCCATGTCTGGCTTCCCCACCTGATGGGCAAAAAGGTTGTTGTTACGATTCATGGGCTTGACTGGCAGCGGGCTAAGTGGAACAGGCTCGCAACGCGCTATATCATTCACGGCGAGCATAATACCGTAAGATATGCCGATGAAATTATTGTGCTTTCAAAGGGCAATCAGGATTATTTCATGCGCCGTTACGGAAGGCAGACCACCCTTATCCCCAACGGCTATACGGCGCACACAGCGCCCGCGGCTGAGATAATAACGGAAAAATACGGGCTTACGAAGAACAGCTACATCCTTTTCCTTGCGCGAATTGTTCCCGAAAAGGGGCTGCACTATCTGCTTGACGCGTTTTCGCAGGTCAATACGGATAAGAAGCTCATTATTGCCGGCCCTATGGCTTGCTCCGAAGAATATGAGCGCGAGCTGCGCGAAAAGGCGGCGAAGGACGAACGGGTAAGGTTTGTCGGCTTCGTGAAGGGCAAGGAGCTGGAGGAGCTTTACGGAAACTGCTCCGTCTATGTGCTTCCCAGCGACATCGAGGGAATGCCTATGACCGTGCTTGAGGCTATTTCCTACGGCGCGCGCGTTCTGACGAGCGATATAGAGGAAAATGTTGACGCGGCAAAGGGCTGCTCCTTTACCTTCCGCAGGGGCGATGTAACCGACCTTCGGGCTAAGCTTCAGGACCTCTGCTCGCATCCCGAAACCCGCATAGCGGGCGACGGAACGGAGTGGGAGGACTGGGAGCAGGTCACGGACAGAACCCTCGGAGTATACCGCTCGCTGCTTGACGGCAAGGTTAAGCACCGCCAGCGCTTTGTGCGCCACGGTATCCACGCCCGCAAGGAAAGCGAAAGCGCGCTGAGGGATTAACGCAGAAGAAGGCGCTGTACCCTTGCAAATATCCTATCATATAACAAAAGAAGCCTCTCCGCTCTTTGGAGAGGCTTCTCTTAAGCAAAGGCGCTGTGTGTTTACCCAGCAGACGTACAGCGAAAGCTTGTCAAGACCGGAGGTGCGTTATGAGCGGAGGAATACTGGTTTGCGGGCTTAACGGAGCGGGCAAAAGCATAATAGGCAGGGCGCTCGCTGAGGCGCTTGGGTATGAGTTCATCGACAGCGAGGAGTTGTATTTTCCGCAGGCAGGGGCGCTGCTTGCATCTTCTTCTCAGGTCGTGCAGAGCGCCCGCTATCCATATTCAAACCCTAAGAACTATGACGAAGCTAAGGCGGAGCTGCTTCGCCGCGCTTCCTTGAATCCGAATTTCGTCCTTGCCTCCGTAAAGGGCGATTTCGGCGCGGAGCTTTTTCCGCTTTTGTCCTGCGCCGTCTTTGTCAGCATTCCGGAAAGCGTCAGGGCGGAGCGCGTGTTTTCACGCTCCTATCGCAAATTCGGCTCGCGTATGCTTATCGGCGGCGATTTGTTTGCGGAGGAGCAGAGCTTTATCAAAATGGCTCTGTCAAGAACGGAAGACAGCATAACTGAATACCTGCAAAGCCTTGCCGTGCCTGTTATTCGCGTCAGCGGGCTTGCGAATATGGAGGAAAATGTTGCCGATATTCTTGCAGAGCTGCGAGGGCTTAGGCTTTGATATTCTTCAATCTGACAAAAACCTAATGATTGCTTTGGGGATGCAATGAAGGGGCTGGCTCCTTCATTGGAAATCCGCAGGGGTGGCTTTGCCGCCACTCGGCGCAAGCCTGCTTGCGCCGAAAGCGTAAGCTTTCTTCAGTGCGCTTGCAGAAATATGAGCTATCGGGTATAATAAGTCGAATCGCGTCTAAATGGCGCTTCGAAGGAGAGATCACTTTGATTTTTCAGGGGAACATACCCGAGAAATGTGAAAAACTCAAGCAAGACAGCACTTTCAAGCAGCTATTCTCTATATTGGAGTCCTATGAGAACACGGTATTCTCTATTCACGAGGAAAACGGCAAGGAGATAGACGTTTCCTACTCGGAAATGGCGCGGCAGGCGCGCAGGTATGCGGCGTTCTTCAAAGCCGCCTTCGCCAAATGCCCCGAGGAAACCTTTATCGCCATCTCTGCCGACACCTGCCCCGACTGGCTTTACATCTTCTGGGGCGTAATTATGTCCGGTCACCGCGCTCTGCTCCTTGATTTCTCTCTCAGCGATGAGATGACAACCTACATGATGCAGCAGGCGGGCGCGCTCGGAATTGTAGCAAGCAAGGCGCGCAAGCTTCCCGCCGAGATAACCTCGGTAACGCTTGATGACGTTCGCGCGTCAAAGCCCGCGGACGCTTCCTTCGTTCCCGTTTTCGGCACAGCCGTTGCGCTCTGCACCAGCGGAACAACCGATACCAGCCGTATTTTCGTGTATGACCAGAAGGCAATCTGCGCCCAGTGCCTGACCAGCGAGCTTATTTATAAGGAAAACAAGCGCATTATTGACGATAAGAGCTATCGCACAATGGCGTTCCTGCCCTTCCACCATGTGCTTGGCTTCGTTGTGGTCGCGCTCTGGTGCACCTTCTGCGGCTATACCACAATCTATATTCCCGACCGCTCGCCGCAGACCGTGGTTAAATTCTCTAATAAGTATAAGCTGAATCTGCTTATCGCCGTTCCCGTGCTTGCAAACAACCTCTCGAACGGTGTGCATAAAAAGCTGCGCCGCCTTAGGGTTCACGAGCGCGCTATTATGGAATCGCGCATGCGTATTTCGCTCATGCGTCAGGAGCGCGACCCCGAAAAGGGGCTTCTCGCCGCGAAAAAGACCTTTGCAAAGGTGCTTCCCGCGCTTCTCGGCCCCGATATCAGCGCAATAATCCTCGGCGGAAGCCATACGCCCGTTGAGCATATGCGCACGCTCTCCGCGCTTGGCTATTACACCGTTATGGGCTTTGGAATGACGGAAACCGCCGTTTCCTCCGTTGAGCTTTCGATGGATTTGCAGACCCGCCTTTCCGGCTCTGTCGGAAGACCCTTGACCAATACCGAGTACAATGTGCTTCCGGACGGCAAGGATGCAAACCGCGGCGAAATGATTGTCAAGGCGGCTACGATGCATACGGGCCGTATGCAGGGCGGAAAGCTTCTGCCGCCGCAGCTTGACGAAAACGGCTATTTCCACACCGGCGACGTTGTTCGCCTCGGCGATGGAATGCGTATGTTCGTCGAAGGCAGAATTAAGGATGTTATCATAAACGAATCCGGCGAAAATGTGTACCCCGATGAGATTGAGGACGCGTTCTCGGGGCTTAAGGGCGCTGAGCAGCTTTGTGTTCTCGGGCTTCCCAAGAGCAAGGGCAGATCTGAGGATATCGCGCTTGTTCTGAATGTCGGCGCGCATTTTTCGGATGAGGAAGCGCTCAGCGAGCTTACGGACGAGGTTTCTAAGATTAACAAAACCCTGCCCGTACTCAAGCGCCTTTCAAGAATCGTAGTAACCAATGAGGCGCTGCCGCTCGTCAACGGAATCAAGGTAAAGCGCATTGAGCTGAGAAAGCGCATTGAGCGCGGCGACGGAATGTACCGCGACCTTACCGAGCATACCGACAAGGCGGGGCGCAAGTGGCATTCCTTCCACTTCTTCGGAACCAACTCCAAGCCGAAGGAGCCGAGCAAGGATGACAAGATGGCGCAGCTTCGCGATAAGGTTCGCCTTATCTATGCGGACGCGCTTTCCGTAAAGCCCGGGACTATCCGCGACGACGCGCATTTCATCGACGACCTTGGCGGCGACAGCCTGCAGGTGCTTTCAATGTCGCTCAAGATTGAGGAGGAGCTTGGCGTAACGATTCCTCCCGAGGAGTACGGCGAATGCACCACTGTAAACGGGATTGCGGCGCTCATCTATAAGAAGCTTTACGCCGCCGAGCTTGAGCCGCAGGTCAAGTACGAAAAGGAAAAGGAAGAGCCGGTAGTTCAGATTTCGCGCTTTGAGGATGCGCCCGAGTACAAGGCATTCGAGAAGCGCTATCAGAAAATGATGTCCGAGGGCAGCGAGAACCCGTATTTCGTCTGCCACGAGTCGCCGCTTACCGATACCAGCGTTATGGCGGGTGAGCGCGTTGTCAACTTCGGCAGCTATAACTATGTCGGAATGTCGGGCCGCAAGGAGGTTTCCGAGGCGGCTAAGGCGGCAATCGACAAGTACGGAACTTCCGCAAGCGGCTCGCGTCTGCTCGCGGGCGAAAAGAAGGTTCACGAGGAGCTTGAAAAGGCTATCGCGGAGTGGAAGCATTCCGAGGATGCGCTTGTGCTTAACGCGGGTCATGCGACCAATGTTACCGTTGTCGGCAATTTCTGCGGCAAGGGCGACCTTATCGTGTACGACGCGATAGCGCATAACTCCATTGCCGAGGGCTGCCGCCTATCCGCTGCGGTTTCCCGTCCCTTCCCGCACGACGATCCCGACGCGCTTGAGATTATCCTCAAGAGCCAGCGCAAGAATTTTGCAAAGGTGCTTATCGTCATCGAGGGCGCTTACAGCATGGACGGCGATATTGCCAACGTTCCCGCGTTCGTTGCGCTCAAGAAGAAGTACGGCTGCTTCCTTATGGTTGACGAGGCGCATTCCGCCTGCGTTATCGGCAAGAACGGCGGCGGCGTTGACGAGTATTTCAGCCTTGCGCCGGATGATATTGACATCAAGATGGGAACGCTTTCTAAGGGGCTTGGCACCTGCGGCGGCTATGTAGCGGGCAAGCGCTCACTTATAGAGTATATGCGCTACAGTATTCCCGGCTTCGTTTTCTCCGTCGGAATCCCGCCCGCTATGGCGGCGGCGTCCCTCAGGGCGGTTCAGCTTTTGAAGGAAGACCCGAGCGTTATGGAGAATATGCGCCGCAATATCAGCGTGTTCATGGAGGAAGCGCGGAAGCACGGCTTCAACACCTGCCTTGCGGGGCAGACGGCTATCGTGCCCGTGCTTGTCGGCAAGGATGAGGACGCTTTCCTTCTCAGCAATATGATGCGGCATAAGGGCGTGTTCGTCCCGCCCGCAGTTCCGCCCGCCGTTCCGCGCGGAAAGTCCCGCCTGCGCTTCTGCGTAACGAGCGACCATAAGCCGGAGCAGATTGCTGACGCTCTCAACAAGCTTGAGGAATGCGCCAAGGAAGCGGGAATCGTTCTGCCGAGCTGATAATATATGTATATCTCCGCGCCGAAGCGTCTGCTTTTGCGCGGAGTTTATCGCTTGAACGGGCATTTGCGTATTGGCGCGCCTAAAGACTCCGCGATATTATCGCGCTTGGAGAATTGCTATGAAAACTGTGAGAATCTACTCAAAAAACGCCGAATATCAGCGCTTTCTCGTGCTTAAAACCAACAGGGTCAAGCGCGGGCGCTATGGAGAGTTTTTCGTGGAGGGCGTAAGGAATATCAACACCGCCCGCGAAAACGGCTGGCGCTTTTCCGCGCTGCTCGTATCCGAGGGCGCGAAGCTTTCCGACTGGGCGAAGGAGCTGCTCGGCTCAGAAATTGCCGAAACGCTCTACTCGCTTTCGCCGGAGCTGATGGCGGAGCTTTCGGGAAAGGGCGATACCTCGGAAATACTGGCGATTGTCAAAATGCGTCCCGACGACCCTTCTCAGCTCAGGCTTTCGCCCGTCCCGCTCCTTGCGCTTGTGGACAGGGCGTCGAATCACGGAAATCTCGGAACGCTCATACGCTCTATGGACTCGTTTGGAATGGACGGGCTTATTATGACGGGTCACGCGGTTGACCTCTACGACCCTGCGGTTGTCACTGCGTCAATGGGCTCGTTCTTCAATCTGCCCGTAATCCGCATGAGCGAGGGCGCGGAGATTGACGCGTTTGTTGCGTCACTGCGCGAGAAATACGCGGGCTTTCAGGTTGTCGGAACCACCGCGCATAAGCAGACGGCGATATTTGAGCTGGATTTCACCCGCCCGACGCTTATCCTTATAGGCAATGAAACGATGGGGCTTTCCAAGCAATATAAGGAGATGGCGGACGCGCTTGCGACGATTCCGATGGCGGAAAGCTCCTCGGCAAGCTCCTTCAACATCTCCTGCGCCGCAACAGCCGTTTTCTATGAGGCGTTGAGGCAAAGACTTGTAAATGGCTGACAAAAATAATCGCTCCTGCCGCGCGCAAGACGCATACGGCATGACGATAAATCAACGGGAGGAATTATTATGAGCATTAATTCTATTGACGCAGAGGACGACCAGTTTGCCTATCGCTATGATACTCAGCTGCTTATCGACAGACGGGACAAGGATTTGAGCGAGGACGAGATTGCCGATTATATCACGAACAATTTCGAGGGCAACAGCCTGCTCGCGGTCGGCGATGAGGAGCTTGTGAAGATTCATTTCCATACGAATGAGCCGTGGAAGATTCTTGAGTACTGCAATTCCGTCGGCGAGATATACGATATCGTAATCGAGGATATGATAAGGCAGTCGAACGACCTGCAAGGGTGATTTAAGCGTGTCAAAAAAGTATTTTTGACACGCTTTCGCTGCACGTCTGCATAGCAGACGCACAGCGAGTTTCC
>CAZUTB010000085.1:0-7383 GCA_964622905.1 uncultured Oscillospiraceae bacterium
GACACTTCCGCCAACCTTGACGAAAGGAAGCGTGTACTCAAGCAGCACCGGAAGCGGAGCAACGGCGCGGGCGACGGCAATGTCAAACGCTCTGCGAAGCGCTCCAAAAGCCGCGTCCTCGGCTCTTGCGTGAACGAGCGTCACGTTTTTCAGCTCCAATACGTTCATAACGGTTTTAAGGAAATCAAGGCGCTTCCTGAGCGAATCCAAAAGGGTTACGCTTATCTCAGGGCGCATTATCGCTATCGGAAGCCCCGGAAAGCCCGCGCCCGTCCCAACGTCAATAAGCGTTTTTCCGTGAAGCAGCCCCGAAAACATAAGCGGACTGAGGCTGTCCGCATAATGCTTGTCAGCCATCTCGCTTTCCTCGGTAATCGCGGTAAGGTTCATCGTTTTGCTCGCCTCAAGAAGCATTTTATGGTATGCTTCAAGCTTCTCTGCTTCATTGGCGCTTATCGCAATTCCCATTTTTTCAAGGGTCGGGAGAAGATATTTCAGCATATCAGTTCAGCCCCAGAAGGAATTTGACCCAGCCGAGAACCTCGCGGCAGTAGTTCTTTATGAAATACTCGGGCTTTATCGGCGCGCCAAGCCCGCTGGCGTTAAGCCCCGCCTTTGCGGCGATTGCAAGCGCGCGCGGCAGATGATAATCGCTGGTTACGACTATCGGATGCTTATAGCCGTATTCCTCCATCAGCTTCTTCGCGTTTTCCAGGTTTTCAAACGTGCTGTATGATTTATCCTCTATAATGAGGTCCTTCGCATCAACGCCCTTTGACGAGAGGTAATTATACATCGCCTGCGCTTCGGTCATCGGCTCGTCGCCTCCCTGCGCGCCGCAGCAGATAATCGGCACGGGCTTTTTGCTATACTGCTCAAGCGCGGTGTTAAGCCTGTACTCAAGCTGAACCGAAAGCTCGCCGTCCGGCTTGACCTGACAGCCCAATACTATCATCACATCGCCGTCCTCGGCGGGCTTGATATTGCTCTTTGCTATGAATATCGCGGCGATGCAGAGAACGTACACGATTATTCCGATGATGAGCAGAGTGAGTATTATCTGCATTGCTTTTCCTCCGGCGGTTTTCTCTGAAAATTTCATCCTTCGTTACTCCTTTATGATTACCTTTGGCGGAAACAACAGGCTGTCCCTGGGGTCGCAGATTGTGGTTGCAATCTGCCCGCCCTCGGTGCTTTGGCGAATGTAGCCGCTTGCGCAAAAGCTCATTGAGCTGTCCGGCGTTACGAGAATGTGATCCATCATCTGTATTCCTATTCCGTGCAGCACCGTGGTTATGCGCATTGTTATATCCAAATCAGCCTTGGACGGCGCGAGCGTTCCGCCCGGGTGATTATGGCAGAGAACAACAAAGCGCGTGTCGTATTTCAGCGCAACCTCGACGGCAAGGCGCGGGTAGGCGGGAACCTCGTCCGTAACGCCCGTTCCGATAAGCTCCGCCCGAAGCAGCCTGTATTTTGCGTCCAAACAAAGAACGTAGAAATGCTCGTATTTCATTCCGGACATCAGCGAGCAGCAGTATTCCTGCGCCTGCCGCCTGTTCTGAATAAGCGGATGCTCGCCATGCCGCGAAAGCTGATGATAGCGCCACAGTGGGAGCATAAGCGAAATAAGCGCCGCCGCCTGCTCGCCTATTCCCGAAACCGAGGTAAGCTGAGAGCGGGACGCGCAGAAAACGTTGTCCAGCGAGCCGAAATTCTCCAGAAGCTCATGTGCAAGCGGATTGACGTCCTTTTGAGGTATAGCGAACATGAGCAGCAGCTCAAGCACCTCGTGCGGAGCAAAGCTGTCCAGCCCCTCGGCGAAAAATCTGGCGCGCATTCTGGCACGGTGATCCTTATGCGGACTTTGCTCACCCTCGCGCATTTTATCACCTCGCGTGTATTACTTCATCATCTCGCGGAAGCGCCTGCAAACATCCTGAACATCCTTGATATCACGGATTATCACAAGCAGGGTGTTGTCACCTGCAATGCTCCCGAGAACCTCATCCCAGCGGAGGGAGTCTATCGCCTCGCCCGCTACATGGGCGCTGCCTGCCAGCGTCTTTATCACTATAAGATTCTGCGCGCTGTCAACGCTCAGGACGGACTCGGAGAACATTCTTATGAAGCGGTCGTTAAGCCCGCTTTCTCCGTTCTTATCCGCCGCAGCGTAAATATACTTTCCGCTTGCGGGAGAAAGCACCTTGACAAGCCGAAGCGAGCGGATATCGCGGGATATCGTCGCTTGGGTTGCGGGAAGCCCCTTCTGCCTTATCAGGCTTACAAGCTCCTCCTGTGTTTCGATTTCTTCCTCCTGTATTAGGTCTAGAATCAGCGCTCGCCTGTTGCCAACCATAATCATACCCCCAAAAATATTCAGCTTCTGCTCCATTCCGTAAGCTTTTCCCGCACAAGCGTGAAATAATGCGTTTCGCCAAGCCGTATAAATTTTGCCGCCTGCTCCGAGGCGGATACGCTTATCTCCGCTCCGCCGCTGACTTCAATAGCCGTCTGCCCGTCGATGGAAAGCGTCATTCCGTCTATCTTATCGCTGCTCAGCCGAAGGGTTATCTCCTCCTTGTCGGAAACGACAACAGGGCGGGATTGCAGCGTGTGCGGGCAGATGGGGCTTAGCACTAGGCAGCGAACGTCGGGACTGACTATCGGGCCGCCCGCCGAAAGCGAGTAGCCGGTAGAGCCTGTCGGGCTTGAAATAATCATTCCGTCAGCGATGTATCTGCCCACGAGGTCGTTTGAAACAAATGCGTCCAGCACTATCATGTGCGGGCTTGCGGCGCGGTGAAGCACCGCATCGTTAAGGGCTAAATATTCTTTGTCCTTGACCCTTACGGATAAAAGCATTCTTTCGTCAATCGCATAATTGTCTGTAAGAAGCCTTTCGGCAATCTCGGAAAGCTGCGTTTCATCGCTCTCGGCAAGAAAGCCGATTCTGCCCGTGTTGATTCCGAGCAGGGGAAGGGAGAGACGCATAGCCGAAGGCATTGCGCGGAGAATCGTTCCGTCGCCGCCAAGCGCAATAAGCACGCCCGCGCCCACCGCGCCGCTTTCTCCGTACTTCGGGTATTTTTCGCCTGCAAGCGAATACAGCGCGTCGTCCACATACGGCTGAATGCCTGCCGCGGAAAGCGCGTCAAGCAGCCTCAGGGCAACGGGAATCCCGCGCGCCTTGCCGGGATGTATTGTTATGAGCGCGCTTTTCATCCCCGAATCACCGCCTCATGCATAAATTCACGATAATAATAACATACCATGAATAACCATGCAATGAATATTTATGAGATTTTTCTGATAAATCATTAGCTTGTCTTTGGAAAAGGTGTGAAAAGGCGTGCCGTTCATTTGAATTCCGCTTTGGGCAACCTTGTCAAACGGATTACTTTTTCAGTTCCGTATGCGCTTTTTCGACAAGCGCGGATATGTACTCGTCAGAAAGCTGTTCGGAATTTTCGTCCGCCGCCGTGATATAAGCTAAAAACTCGATATTTCCCTCGGGTCCCGTTATCGGCGAATAGTCGAGCGCGCGGACAACGCAGCCGACTGTCGGAGCAAAATCGACTATTGATTTCAGCACGTCAATATGCGTCGCCTTATCGGAAACAACGCCCTTTTTGCCGACCCGCTCGCGTCCTGCCTCAAACTGCGGCTTGACAAGCGTGTAAAAAACGCCGTCATTTCCCATAAGCTTAGCGGCTACAGGGATAATCAGCTTTATTGAAATGAACGAAACGTCCATAACCGTAACCTTTGGGGAAAGCGGAACATCCTCTGGCTTTAAGTATCTTGCGTTGGTATGCTCCATAACCGTTACGCGCTCATCATTGCGAAGGCTCCAGTCAAGCTGACCGTAGCCGACGTCTATCGCGTAAACGTGGCTTGCGCCGCTTTTCAGCAGCACGTCGGTAAAACCGCCGGTTGCGGCGCCGATATCCATGCATACCTTGCCCGTCACGTCCGCGCCGAAGCTCTTGAGCGCCTTTTCAAGCTTATAGCCGCCCCTGCTGGCAAAGCGCTTACCGTCGCGAACGATTATCTCGTCCGCGTCCGTAACGAGCTGGGAGCTTTTCAGCACCTTCTGCTCGCCTATATATACCTGCCCTGCCATCACAAGCGCCTGCGCCTTAGCCCGCGAATCGCAGAGCCCGCGCGAAACAAGGCTTACGTCAATTCGTTCTTTCGTCATCGAGTTCCTTTTTGCGGCGAATCGCCGCCGCTATCTCGGCTTCAAGCGTTTTTTCATCAAGCCCCGCCGCTTTTTTCAGCTGCGGAATCGTTCCCTGCGTGAAAATCGTTCTCTCAAGTCCAAAGCATTTGAGAGGCATTGCGAGCGAGCGCTTATGGCACTCCTCAAGCACGGCAGAGCCGAAGCCGCAGGCAAGGGAATGCTCCTCAAGGGTGAAATACGGAGCGCTCTGCGAGGCAATCTCAGCAAGCATTTCCGCATCGAGCGGGCATACGCTGCTTCCGTTCACTACGGATATCTCAAGCCCTTCCTTGATGAGCCTGTCCCTTATCATTATTGCGGTTGAAACCATGCTCCCCACCGCAAGAAGCGTTCCGTCCCTTCCCGGGCGCAGCCTCTCCCACTTCCCAAGCGGAAGGTCGGCGGTAACGTAGGGCGACATTGCGCTTACATCGCGCGGATAGCGGATTGCAAGCGGATAATCGGCGTATCTTGAAAGCGTAATCATGTGCCGCAGCTCCCGCTCATCGGCGGGCGCAAAAACGTGCATATTCGGCATATGGCGGAGGTATGCAAAGTCATAAAGCCCGTGGTGCGTTTCTCCGTCCTCGCCAACAAAACCAGCTCTGTCCAGCAGCAGTCTTATAGGCAGATTCTGGAGACAAGCGTCGTGAAGGACTTCATCATACGCGCGCTGGGCGAAGGTATCGTAGACTACGAAATACGGCTTTAGCCCCGAAGCAGCCATTCCCGCTGCCATCGTCGCGGCGTGCTCTTCGGCTATTCCCACGTCAAAAAAGCGGTTCGGGAAGCGGCGCGCAAATTCGTTAAGCCCCGTTCCGTCGCTCATCGCCGCGGTTATTGCAACAATCGAGGGGTCTTCCTGCGCAAGCGCGCAGAGCGTATCGCCGACAACGCTGCTGTTCTTTCTTGCAGCCTCCGCGCTTACCGGCGCTCCGCTTTCCTCGCAGAACGGGGTAACTCCGTGAAAATGCTCCGGCGATTTTTCGGCGGGAACATAGCCGCGCCCCTTCTGCGTTATAACGTGCAGAATTACGGGACCCTTTATGTTCCTGACCCTTGAAAGATAGCGGATAAGCTGCTCGGTATCGTGCCCGTCGATAGGCCCGAAATAGTTAAGCCCAAGGGATGAGAAGAACCTGTCGCGCACAAAGAGGCGGGCAAGCGCGTTCTTGAAGTGGTCAAGCAGCGAGAAAAGCGGCTTGCCAAGCGCGGGAAGCCTGCTTATATTTCGCTTTACGTTTTCCTTAACGGAAAGATAGCGGTAGCTCGAGCGAAGCTCGCTCAGGTGCCCCGAGAGCGCGCCGACATTGCGGTCGATTGCCATTTCATTGTCGTTGAGTATAACAAGCATATTCGTTTTGCTGTGCCCAAGGTCGCCAAGCGCCTCGTAGCTCAGCCCGCCGTTCAGCGAGCCGTCGCCGATAACCGCTACAATATGCTCGTCCGTTTTGTTTATATCCCTAGCTCGCGCCATTCCGAGCGCCGCGGATATCGAGGTTGCGGCATGACCGGTGTTGAACGCGTCGTATTCGCTTTCGGAGCGCTTAGGAAAGCCGCTCAGCCCGCCCTCCGTCCTGAGGGTGGAGAACTCGCCGTATCTTCCGGTAAGCAGCTTATGGACATACGACTGATGACCTACGTCAAAAACAATCTTGTCCCTCGGGCAGTCAAAAACCATATGAAGCGCCAGCGTAAGCTCTACAATGCCAAGGTTTGACGCAAGATGCCCTCCGCTCTCGGAAACGGTGTGAACAAGAGTATGCCTTATTTCCTCCGCAAGGGCTGAAAGCCCGTTTGCGTCAAGGTCCTTGATATCCCGCGGAGAGCGGATATCCGAAAGATGGACAACCGGCTTGTCGTTAACCCTGCTCACTTTTTACTCGTTCCTTCCGTTTTCTTCCGGCTAGCCTGCCTGCCTTGGGATTTCTGCTTTTTGAAATCAAAAATCGCCGCGGCCTTGCCGATTGCCAGAATAACGTATTCGCTCTTCTTTATGGCGAAGCTTTTGCCCCATGCCTTGCCGCCTACCATTATTGCGGCGCTCAGGGCTGAAATAAGAATTGAAATCATCATTTCGTCGGTGGAGAGCGCGCTCGAGAGCGCAAGCGCAATAGTTGCGCCCGCCGCGCCCGATACGATTGAGCATATATCGCCGACTACGTCGTTGAGTATATTGGATACCTTGTCCGCTCTTTTAAGCAGCCATACGCCCTGCTTTGCGCCTCTTACGCGCTTTGCGGACATTGCAAGAAAGGGCGTTATATCGGCGGAGGTTACCGCCGTTCCGAGTATGTCGCAGAGTATTCCTATCAGAACGAGCAGGAGAAGCACAAGCAGCGCGCCTAAAATTGACATTGAGCGCATACTGCTTTCCGAGAGAAGCGACATACTTCCCGATATTACGAAGGTTATAATGATTACACGGATTACCCACGAGGAAGTCTTTTTTCTTCCGTCAGGTTTACCCAAATATATCTACACTCCCAATCAATTATGAGGCGCGAAAATGTCAGCTTGTCAAAATTCTTTTAACAAGCTTTCGGAGCAAGTGCGCTTGGGCTTACTTGCTCCGGTTTGCATCATTTTCTTGTTCAGCCTACGGCTTCTACGTAAAGAAAATGATATAGGAAGCGGCATTCCGGCCGCTCCTCGGTGCGGCAAAGCCACGCCTGCGGATTTCAAATGAAGGGGCTAGCCCCTTCATGCTTTCCCATTGAAGCTTTTGTGCTTTAGGGAAGGTTTTCGTAAAAATGTGTTTATGGTGGCGGCATATCGGGTAAACCTTGCGGCTTAAGGTTCGGTTGGATTTCCCCGCGCCCTACCCCCCGTCGCCGGATGGGCGGTTTCCCTTTGAAAGGCGAGCCGCGGCGTTTCCGCTCGCGGGACCGAATTGCCACTTAGACCACACTGCAATCCCCGTAATGCCCATGTGATGACAGCCTAGGAGCTTTCCTCAACAGACTTGGCGAATCCTTAGCCTCTTTTGCAGTATAGGTTTCAGGAGCAATAGCCGTGCGTGCGGCGGGCCCGCCGCAGCAGTGCGTTGTTTCTCCATTCACCCATCCCGCTCAAGGCAGGCTACTCTGTACGCAGCACGTACCGCAATACAGGTTTTCAAGCGAACCGTGGTTACCGGAACACAAGCCTCCACGGGA
>CAZUTB010000086.1:0-7325 GCA_964622905.1 uncultured Oscillospiraceae bacterium
CGTTATCAAGTCCCGCTATGATATTATCGCTGAGTCTGCCGCGATTTCGGCTGCATTGCCTTTCATAAAAGCTGCGGATAACGGTTGAATATGGTTTTCCTGTATAAATGCAATAACACGCCTGTATTATAGCATATAAACGTTTGCTTTGATACATTTTCAGTAACTTTTTGAGATATGCGCTGTTTAATTTTGCTTATAGGGCTGCCGCATAACATCGCAGGCTCTGCTTTTAATGCTTGTTAGTCCTATCATACATTTTATAAAAAAAGCAGAGGCATATTCCGCCTCTGCTTATAAGCTGTTTGCTTGCGCCTGCGCGAGCCAATCTCTTTCCGTCAGGCATCCGCTTTTTCTTTCGCTCCATTGCCATCTCAATTTCGTCCAATGCTTCGGTAATCGCGTTTCGTTTGCCGGTAAGAGCAAAGCCCTCTCGCGCGTAGAGCTTTTGAGCGCGCAGGTTGTTGCTCAGCACCCACAGGGTTGGGGTGTCCTTGCACATAGAAACAGCGTAATGTAAAAGCTCTGTTCCGCAGCCCCTGCCTTGGAAGCTTGGCAGAATGTATAGATTTTCAATCATGCTGCCGTAAAGTGTGACTATCCCGACCGCTTCGCCGCCGGCATAGCCGATAAAGAGCCTTTTGCCTGCCTTTAGCTCGCTTCTTATATACTCCGTCTGCCTCTCGGGGGAATGGAGAAGGATGAAATCAGGCGAGCAGAAGGCTTTATGCGATTCCTTCCACGAGGCGCTGTGTATCTCTCCCGCTTTTCTTATAAGCGCCTCGTCCTGCAAAAACGCCTCCGTTATCTCCATAATTTCACTTTTTCAGCACCGATATAGCGCTGTCGCATATCAGAAATTTCTCGGCGTATGCCATCATGCTTTTAAGAATGCAAGTCTCAGCCTGCTTCCTTCCCACTGCGGGCTGAACCTCGGTATGCTTGCCCTCAAGCCCCTTGTATACCTCAAAAAAGTGCGAGATTTCGCCGCAGGTGTGGCTCGGAAGCTGCTCCATTTCGGTGTAATCCGCCATGCTCGGGTCACCGAGCGGCACAGCTATAATCTTCTCGTCGCAGCTCTCGGAGTCAATCATGGTTATCATTCCTATCGGGCGGCACTCAACAAGCGTCATCGGCTGAATTGGCTCTTGGCAAAGCACAAGCACATCGAGCGGATCGCCGTCCTCGGAGAGTGTGCGCGGAATGAAGCCGTAATTCGCCGGATAATGCGTGGAGGTGTAAAGCACCCTGTCGAGCCTGAGCATACCGGTTTCCTTGTCAAGCTCGTACTTGTTCTTTCCGCCCTTGGATATTTCTATTACCGCAATAAACTTGTCGTGCGAAATCCTTTTCGGGTTGATGTCATGCCATATATGAGCCATATTTATCCTCCTTTATCTTTCGGAAAGCCTTATATCCCTGCCCATGAAGCAGAGCTGCATAGTTGTCTGCCTGTCCAGCAGGCGGCTTGTGACGCGCTCGGTGTAGCGCTCATGCAGCTCCTTTGGCGTAAGGTTTGTGCATACCGCCGTCTTGAGCCGCCTTACCGCGCGCTCGTTGAGCAGGTTGAAGAGCTGTATCACAGTAATGTTCTCCATCATCGGCTCTGTTCCGAGGTCGTCAATAAGCAGAAGCTCCGCGTCAAAAAGCGGCTGCAGCCCCGCGTCGTCGCCGTCCCTGTGCGCCCTGCGCATCAGCTCGAACATTCTGTAAGCCGATATGATAAGCACGGAATAGCCGCGCTCTATAACCCTGTGCGCTATCGCGTGCATAAGGAACGTTTTGCCAAGCCCCGACGCGCCGTAGAGCAGCAGATTATCCGTCTGCGTTTCGGGAAAATCGTCCGCGTATTTTTCGCAGCGTTTTTTTATTACCTGCATTAGCGCGCGCTGAGAAACACCCGCCTCCGGAATCACATCCTGCGGGAAAACGGAGAGCGAGAAGGTTTCAAAGGTCTGCTTCTGCCGCTCGGAAAGCCCCATTTCGCGTCCGTAATCCTCGTAGAGCCGCGTTTTCAGGCACTGGCACATTTCCTGTATTCCGTCGCCGATATAGCCCGTATCGCGGCAGATACCGCATCTGTACTGCGGCTGCAAATAGTCCTCGCCAAAGCCGTTTTGAGTAAGCAGCGCCTTTGTTCTGCCGATAAGCTCCGCCATTTTTTCGGTTATCTTGTCGTCCGTCTTTTCGCCGTAGGTTGCGCGCCGAACGTTTTCGATTATAAGCTCGCGCTTTTTCTGCTGCAAGCGGCCTATCTCCGGGCATTTCTCTATCACGCTTTGGAGGCGGCTTTCGTTCTCCTGCCTGTCCTTTTCCTGCTGCTGCTGGTATTCGCTCAGCAGCTCGCGCAGTATATCATTCTTCGATTTCAATTTCCTGCGCCTCCTTCAGCAGCTCCTTGGCGAAGGATGAAAGCTCCTCCTCGGTATAGCTGCGCTGAGTATAGTTCGCCTCGCGCGGTGTTTTTCCTGTTTTTCCGTATTTCGGCTCGGCGGTTTTTTGCGTATCGGCGGCTATGGCTTTACCTTCTCCGCCCTCGGCAACCTTCATAAAGTAGGAGAACGGTTCGTTTTTGCCCTTTGAAAGCTCCGCGGCGCTTTCGAGCCTTTCATCGCTTATCCCCGCGCTGACCAGCGCCTTTATGCTTGCGGTCTGCCTTGACGTCGGGCGGCTCTCAAGCCCCATAATTCCGAGCAGCTTCGCTGTCTTCTGCATCATCGCGTAATGCTCGGCATAATACGCGTTAACTCCCGCGTGGTCATGTATGCCCTTGGATGCAAGGTATTTGACCGTCTGTTCAAGCTCCATCAGCCGCCCGCCGTAGCGCGCTGTCTGCTGCGCAACCTTGAGCAGCGCCTCCTCGGGAAGCAGAGCGAGCATTTCCTTGTACATATCGTTTATTGCCTCGGTCGGGCGCGTGGTATCCGCTCCCAGAACGTGCAGCAGCCTTCTTACACCGTCAAACTTCGTCTTCTCGTCGGTTATCGTCTTGTCCATTTCTGACTTAGAACGAATTCCCATCGAGCCGCTTCTGCGGTAGATTCCCTGCAAAATTCCGTCAAGGTACGCCATTGATGGCGTTCCCTTTGTGGTTTCCCTGCACGCCTCAAGCACCGCGTCCGGAGTAAAATTCCATGTGTACAGCCACTTCTTATACAGGTTCATTTCATCATCGCTCGGGCTGTGCCGCTTGCCAAGCCTTCTGAGAACCGCCTTCGTGCCTTCGAATATGGATTTAGAGCGGGAAAGCACCTCCTCGGCGTCCTCGATGGTGTTGACGCCCTCGTCAACAAGCTGCAGGGCGTCCTTCTGCGCGGCGCGGAAGGAAAACTGCGGGCCTTTTGTAAGTATCAGCTGATTTATCAGCATAAGCACAACCTCTTGCTTAAGCCCCAAATCCTCAACCCACTCGTAGGCAAGCGAGCATTCCTTGCCGTCAAGCCTGCGCCTGTCGCCAAATGCGGCGTAAAGCTCCTCGGCGAAAAGCTGATACTTACGCTGGTCTTCGGTTTCGTTTTGTCTCAGCATCATCTGCTGCTTTGCGTTTACATAGCGGTATTCGGGCGGATTGTCCTTCACGCGGCTTACAAGGTGCCGCCTCTCCCAGTAGCGGAAGGCGCTTTCAATCTCCTTTTCATCTATGGAAAGGTCGAACGCCATCTGCTTTAGGGACATCGACTCCGTAGCGTGATATGAGTGCATAAGCCCGTAAAGGTAGACCTTAACATAATCTCCCTTTGCGTCCGGAAGGTATTCGTTAATGAAAAAGTTTTCGACAGGCGTAATATCAAGCATTGCGTAGCTGTCGTCAAAACCGAACATCATAATGCATTATCTCCTGACAGCGTTTTATTTCGTACAAGCGTATTGTATCATATATTCATCTATGAGCGATAGGCGCAAATCCTGTTCATTTCTTGCGGATAACTTGCTGAAAATTGCTTCTTGCCTGTGCTGTGAAGGAAAAGCGAGCGGTGCGTAGAAAACTAAACCATGTTTATATAATCCCCGCTTATGCGGCGGAGAAAACGAATGGAGTAGGAAATTATGATGACGCACGCGGAAGCCTTGATTAAGGCTAAGCAGCTTGTTGCCGAAATGTCGCTTGAAGAAAAGGCGGAGCAGCTCAAATATGACGCTCCTGCGCTTGACCGTCTCGGAATCCCCGCCTACAACTGGTGGAATGAAGCTCTTCACGGCGTTGCCCGCGCGGGAGCTGCAACCGTTTTCCCTCAGGCGATAGGTCTTGCCGCCATCTTTGACGACGCTTTCCATTATAAGATTGCGGACACGGTTTCCACCGAGGGGCGCGCCAAGTATAACGAAGCCAGCGCCGAGGGCGACCGCGATATCTACAAGGGGCTTACCTTCTGGAGCCCGAATGTAAACATATTCCGTGACCCGCGCTGGGGGCGCGGCCATGAAACCTACGGCGAGGACCCGTACCTGACCGGCAAGCTGGGCGTTGCGTATGTTCGCGGCTTGCAGGGCGAAGGCAAGTTCCTTAAGAGCGCCGCCTGCGCGAAGCATTTTGCGGTGCATTCCGGACCCGAGGCAATCCGCCATCAGTTTGACGCGGTTGCGGATAAGAAGGATATGGCTGAAACCTATCTTTATGCCTTTGAAATGCTGGTTCGTGACGCGGATGTTGAGTCCGTAATGGGCGCGTATAACCGTGTAAACGGCGAGCCTGCCTGCGGAAGCAAGACGCTGCTTGTCGATACGCTTCGTGCCGAGTGGGGCTTTGAGGGGCATATCGTCAGCGACTGCTGGGCGATAAGGGATTTCCACGAGCATCATCATGTAACCGATACCGCTCCCGAGTCCGCGGCTTTGGCTATAAACAACGGCTGTGACCTTAACTGCGGCAACACCTATCTGCACATGATGCAGGCGGTCAAGGACGGGCTTGTAAGCGAGGAAACCATAACCCGCGCCTGCGAGCGCCTTTTCGCTACCCGCTATCGTCTGGGGCTGCTGGGTCAGGATTGCGAGTGGGACAAGGTTTCGCCGCTTGAGAATGATACCGATGAGCATAACGAGCTTGCATACGAGGCGGCTGTAAAGTCGATGGTGCTGCTCAAGAATGATGGCGTTCTTCCGCTCTGCTTAAATTGCGCCAAGACCATTGCCGTTATTGGACCTAACGCCAATTCCGTTCCTGCGCTTGAGGGCAATTACAACGGAACGTCCTCGCGCTATATCACGCTGCTTGAGGGCATCCGTCAAGGCGCTCCCAAGGGCACTCGCGTGCTTTATTCCGAGGGCTGCCATCTCTTCAAGGATAGGGTGAGCAATCTCGGCAAGCCCCATGACAGGCTCGCTGAGGCGGTTTCTCACGCTAAAATTGCCGATGTTACCGTGCTTTGCCTTGGGCTTGACGCAACGCTTGAGGGCGAGGAGGGCGACACCGGCAACCAGTACTTCTCGGGCGATAAGAAGGATTTGAAGCTGCCGGGCGATCAGCAGCTGCTGCTTGAAAGCGTTGTCGCCGTCGGCAAGCCGGTTATTACTGTTATCTGCTCCGGCTCGGCGCTAAGCGTCAGCGAGGGCAACGCGGTTATCGAGGCTTGGTATCCCGGGCAGGCGGGCGGACGCGCGCTCTGCGATTTGCTCTACGGCAGGCGCGATTTCTCCGGAAAGCTCCCGCTTACCTTCTACCACAGCATTGACGACCTGCCCGCTTTTGAGGATTATGCAATGCGCAAGGGCCGTACCTACCGTTATTATCAGGGCAAGCCGCTCTTCCCGTTCGGCTTCGGGCTTTCCTACGCGCGCTTTGAGATTATCGGAGCGTCCTATGTTGAGGGCGAGGTTCAGGCTGATGTAAGGAATATCAGCGACCGCGACGGCGAATGCGTTGCCGAGGTGTATGTAAAGCAGAACGGAAGCAAGCTTGCGCCGACGAATCCCTCTCTCTGCGGCTTTGGGCGCGTAAGCGTCAAGGCGGGGGAAACGGTGACGGTTTCCATCCCCATGGCTGAGAAGGCTCTGCTTGCCGCCGATAACGACGGCAAATGGGTCAAGGATGCCGACAGCTACACGCTGTATATCGGTCAGTGCCAGCCCGATGCTTACAGCCTTGAGCTTACGGGAACAAAGCCGGTTATCTTGGAGATTAAGTAAACGCTCCGCGTTCGGCGCCGATAAGCAAAGCTTATCTGCGCCGGGTTGCATCAGTTTCATGTTCGGCTTTCAGCCTCACGGGCAGAAAATGATGTAAGGAAACGACCTACGGTCGCTCCTCGGGGCGGCAAAGCCACCCCTGCGGATTTCAATGAAGGGAATAAACCCCTTCATACTTCCCCAAAAGAATATTTTGTATACAGAAACGCGGCGGAAGGCATATGCTCTCCGCCGCTTCTATGTAAGCTAATCTTATTTAATAGCTCCGCGATTTTCCTTGAGTATAACGTCATGCGCACCGCCCTCGACAATGCTTGTAGCGCTCACCAGAGTAATGCGCGCGTCCTTCTGCAATTCGGGAATGCTCAGGCAGCCGCAGTTGCACATCGTAGAGCGCACCTTGTTGAGCGAGAGGGTAACGTTATCCTTGAGCGGTCCTGCATAAGGAACGTAGCTGTCAACGCCCTCTTCAAAGCTGAGCTTGCTCGCTCCGCCCATATCGTAGCGCTGCCAGTTGCGGGCGCGGTTGCTTCCCTCGCCCCAGTATTCCTTAACGTAGCTTCCGCCGATAACGAGCTTGTTCGTCGGGCTTTCATCAAAGCGGCTGAAATAACGGCCGAGCATCATGAAGTCCGCGCCCATTGCAAGCGCAAGCGTCATATGGTAATCGTGTACGATTCCGCCGTCGGAGCAGAGGGGAACATATACGCCGGTCTCCTCGAAATACTTATCGCGCTCCTTGGAAACCTCGATAACCGCGGTAGCCTGTCCGCGTCCGATACCCTTCTGCTCGCGGGTTATGCATATGCTGCCGCCGCCGATGCCAATCTTGACGAAGTCCGCGCCCGCGTCCGCAAGGAAGCGGAAGCCCTCTGCGTCAACAACATTGCCCGCGCCTATTTTGACGCTGTCGCCGTATTTTTCGCGCGCCCATTTGAGCGTCCTGCGCTGCCATTCGGAATAGCCCTCGGAGGAGTCTATGCACAGCGCGTCGGCGCCTGCCGAAACCAGAGCGGGAATGCGTTCCTCATAGTCGCGCGTGTTGATTCCCGCGCCGACCATGTAGCGCTTGTTTGCGTCAAGCAACTCGAGCGGATTCGCCTTATGCTCGGAGTAGTCCTTGCGGAATACCATATAGCAGAGGCGGCGCTCCTTATCAATAATAGGAAGCGAATTGAGCTTGTTATCCCAGATTATGT
>CAZUTB010000087.1:0-7277 GCA_964622905.1 uncultured Oscillospiraceae bacterium
ATGGATTACAAGCTGCACGAGGCGGCGCAGGACTTGGGCGCGAACGGCTTTCAGACCTTTATGCGCGTAACCGCTCCCCTCTCCCTGCCCGGGGTCATTTCCGGAATAACCATGGTGTTCATGCCGTCTGTCACAACCTTCTTTATCCCCAGAATCCTCGGCGGCGGAAACACGATGATGTTCGGCGACCTTATCGAGAGCAAATTCCTTACCGAGGGCAACTGGAACGTAGGCTCGGCGCTTTCGCTGATAATGATGGTGCTGATACTCATTTCCCTTGGCGTTCTGAGAAAGGCTGACCCCGAAGGCGAAGGAGGCGGCTTGATGTGAGAAAGTTCTTTAAGCGCTTCTACCTTGCGATTATCCTGCTTTTCCTTTACATTCCGATAATCGTAATGATTGCTCAATCCTTCAACGCGGGAAAGAGCAGAGCCGTATGGGAGGGCTTTTCCTTCCGCTGGTACGCGGAGCTGTTCAGCGATAACGCCATAATGAGCGCCCTAAGCGTAACGGTGACAATAGCGCTTTTAGCCGCGCTCATCTCCACCGTTCTCGGAACGCTTGCTGCAATAGGCATTCACGCAATGAAGAAGCGGCCGCAGGCGATGATGATGACGATAACCAATATACCGATGACGATGCCGGACATAGTGACAGGAATATCGCTGATGCTTCTGTTCATGTTCGCAAAGGTCGGGCGCGGCTACTGGACAATGCTGCTTGCGCACATAACCTTTGATACGCCCTATGTGATACTCTCCGTGCTTCCGAAGCTGAGGCAGATGAACAGCCACAGCTACGAGGCGGCGCTGGATTTGGGCGCAACGCCGCGCTACGGGCTTACGCACGTTATACTTCCGCAGATTATGCCAGGGGTTATAACAGGCTGCCTTTTAGCGTTTACCCTCTCGCTTGACGATTTCACCGTCAGCTATTTCACCACAAGCCCGCTTGTGCAGAACCTGTCCACACTCATTTACTCGAAAGCGAGAATAGGCATTGAGCCTACGCTTAACGCGCTGAGCGCGCTGATGTTCGCCGTTCTCCTGCTGCTGCTGGTTGTGGTCAATTACCGCGCCGCAAAGGTCGAAAAGGCCCAGCAGGGACATTAATAAGGAGGAAACAGAATGAAAAAGCTTCTTTCGGCGCTCCTGACCCTTGTGCTTTTGCTTGCCTCCCTTGCCCTTCCCGCCGCTGCGGAGGGCTCGGGCGTTGTGAACGTGTTCAACTGGGAGGATTACATCTGCGAGGATGTAATCGAAATGTTTGAGCAGGAAACCGGAATCAAGGTTCACTATATGCGCTTTACCACGAACGAGGATATGATGGTGCAGGTTCGCGCAGACTCCAGCAAGTTTGACGTGGTATTCCCCTCGGATTACTGCATTGAGCGCCTTGCCGCCGAAAACCTGCTTGAGGAAATCGACTTTTCCAAGCTGACCAATTTCAATCAGATTAACCCGAACCTTCTCAATCCCGATTACGATAAGGAAAACAAGTATTCCGTTCCCTATATGTGGGGAACAGTCGGAATCCTTTACAACTCCACGATGGTAACGGAGCCGATAACCAGCTGGGCGTCCCTCTTTGACGGAAGCTATCCCAACAATATCTTTATGATGGACTCCATCCGCGACTCAATGGGCGTTGCGCTCAAGTACCTCGGCTACTCCATGAATTCCAAGAATCCTATCGAGCTTGAGGCCGCCAAGGAAGTGCTTGTAAAGCAGAAGCAGGATAAGCTCGTCAAGGCTTACCAGGTTGACGAAACCAAGGACAAGATGGTTGCGGGCGAAGCGGCGCTTGGCGTTATGTGGACGGGCGACGCGCTCTACGCAATTGACCTCAACTCCGACCTCAAGTACGTTATTCCCGAGGAAGGAAGCAACATTTGGGTTGACGGAATGGTTATTCCGAAGAACGCGGAGAACTACGAGAACGCGCTCAAGTTCATCGACTTCCTCTGCCGCCCAGATATTGCAAAGCTCAACTGCGAGGAGATTTGGTACTCCAGCCCGAACCTCGGCGCAATAGAGCTGATGGGCAGCGAATACATAGACAATCCCGACATCAATCCCCCGCAGGAGATTCTTGACAAGTGCGAGTTCTTCTCCGATGTCAACGATGTGCTTCCTATCTACACAGCTCTGTGGAACGAAGTAAAAAATAGTAAGTAACGCTGCGCTTTCGGCGCACGTCTGCTATGGCAGGCGTGCGCCGAGTTTTCATCATTTTACTGTTCGGCATTCGCCTCACGGTCGTAAAATGATGTAAGGAAGCGAGATAAACCCCGCTCCTCGGAGCGGCAAAGCCGCCCCTGCGGATTACAAAAGAAGGGATTCGTCCCTGCTTTGCATCCCTAAAGCTGCCGCCAAGGTGGTTCATTTACAGCACGAACGCCCGCCCAAAGCGCTTCTAAAGTGATTATACATATTATCGGAGCTTTAGGCAATGCAAAGATGAGCAAAGCAGGGCGTTTGCGCAATTTTTCAGAGCGGGACGCAGATAACTCTGCCCTCGGTAAAGTCGCTCGGCGCGAGCATTGGGTTCAGCAAAAGCAGCTCGCGCGCAGAATAGCCGTTCGTTTCATACAGCGTGTTCAAGTCTTCGCCGATTCCCATTATATAGGACGCGCTCCCATAGCGACAAACGCGGCGCGTTCCCGACGGCGGCGCGCAGTAGCGCGTTCCCTGCGGAACTCTGCCGGCGCTTAGGCTTGGGTTCGCGCTGAGCATTGCCGAATACGAAACATTGTTTTCCAGCAGCAAATCCGTCAGCGTCTGATTTCGTCCCGCAGTCCTTGCGGTATATCCCGACGGGCACGAAAAGTCCACGACAGGACCCGGCAGCGACGGCGTCGGAAGCCCCTCCGGTCCTATTTCAGGCGAAGAAGACCCGCTGTCCGGCAATGACGGCGTAGGCAGCCCCTCCGGACCTATATCCGGCGAAGCGGGCTGATTCAAATTTGACATTGCGTATCCCCCTTCCGCATCACATTTCCATAAATTATATGACAGACGGGAAGGCGAGGTGCTGAGAGATTTGTTTGGGAATGCCTAAAACAGGCGAGCAGAACGGCTCTCCTGCCGTAATATCAGCAAAATGCGTCGTTATCGGCTGCGTATTTTTCCAATTCCTCAAGCGTCGGAGCTAAGCGCTTATCAACGCTTTACCGCACGCTTAGTCCGCCGAGGGTGCGCGACAGCCTCCAAGTTTTGCCGAATTCAGCAACAAGATAAACCTTTTCGCCTTTTTGACAGTTATCTGAATGCTCCTCTTGATATCGTTTTTTGCTGACATATGCCGTTTGCAGTATTACCGCACCAAATAGGTTTACAACAGCACCGTAGGAAAACAGTATTTTACACCTTGCGGCGCATAAGTACACGCAGGAAGGCAGGCGTGTGAACACAGCTCGCCCTACGGCAAATTATCGGCTTTTGTGTTTGCAATAACCCCGCTGCTTCCGCAGTAAGTCTAATTGCACTCAGCAGACGCAGCTATGTCGATTACGCCGCTGATTCCTTCGTCATAAGCTCCTGCGTCAGCTCCTCGGTGCAAAGCTTATCTAATGCGCCACGATAAGCATCGTATTCCGCATTAAATAACCAAACGAGCGCTATGCCGCTTTGCCGCGCTGCACATCATACTTCCGGCAGCCACACGCGCATTTCATGCTCTCCGCGGTTACCCCATGTGTAATAGGGAATTGCGGTTATCGTGCAGGGTGTTGCGGCGGCGGGGCTTTCGGTGTAAAGGGCGTCCTGTGTCTGTGCGCGGAGCGCTTCCGCCTTCAGGACGCACACGCCCGAGAGGATTCCGTCCTTCACCGCTTCAACGGTTACAGGCGCATTCTTCGGGAGCCGCAGGGTGCAGAGCGGCGCTTCCTGCTCAACGCTCTCAACGCAGTAGACAACAGGCCCGCGCATAAGCGCAACGCAGCCCGTGTCCTCGCGCACGGCGGGGTTTGCGTATATGCGGCGCACGGACATATCCACAGTCATATCCACAGTGCGCTTGCCCGCGCAGAGCGGAAGCTTCACATAGCCGCAGACGGAGGCAGCTTTAACATCAACGGGCTTTCCGTCCACGGCAAGCACCGTGCTTTTGCTCCAGCGCGGAACGCGAAGCATTACCGTCAGGGGCTTTTCGCAGGAAATATCAAAGTGCAGCGCGCCATCCCACGGATAATTGCCCGTATGAGTAACGCTTACGCCCGGGAAGCTCACAGTTCCGTCCAGATAAAGATGAATTTGCAGGGTATCATCCGCAAAAGTGTAAGCATAGCGATTGAGCGAAAGCAGCAGTCGCGCCATGTTGGGCGGGCAGCAGGCGCAGCCGAACCAAGACGGGCGCTGGGGCAGAACATGCTTGAAATCGTTCTTTTTACCGGAAATTCCGGGAATGACCTCAAGGGGATTGACGTAAAAATACTTATCGCAGGCAAGGTTTGAGCCGGCAAGCACGGTGTTATAGAGCGCGCGCTCCATTTCATCCGCAATACCGGAGCGCAGGTGCAGCTTAAGCATACGGCTTGCCCAGAAGACGAACGCGACCGACGCGCAGGTTTCGGCGTACACGGTATCGTTGGGCAATTCATAATTGCCGTTGAAGGCTTCTCCGTGCGCTGTAGCGCCAAAGCCGCCCGTTACATACATTTGCTTTTTCGTTACATTGTCCCAAAGGGCGTCCATTGCGGAAATCATCGACTTATCATTGGCTGCAAGCGCCTCGTCTGCCGCTCCGGAATAAAGGTACAGCGCGCGCACCGCATGACCTACCGCTTCCGTCTGCTCGCGCAGGGGCTTGTGCGCCTGCGCATACTCATGCTCGTCCTCCTTGAGGAACTCATGGTATACCTTGCCGGCGCGGGCTGCCTTTTCAATATCAAAGTAGTTGGGCGAGGTTCCGCGCCTGTCAAGGAACAGGTTCGCAAGCTGCTTATACTTTTCATTGCCGGTTGCGCCGTAGAGCCGATACAGCGCAAGCTCAAGCTCCGGATGCCCGGGATAGCCCGCTGTTCCGTCCGGTCCGAACACGGAATATATGCAGTCAGCCATTCGGCACATGATATTAAGGAAGCTGTCCTTGCCCGTTGCTTCATAATAAGCCACAGCGCCTTCAATCATATGTCCGGCGCAGTACATCTCGTGGCACTCGCACAGGTTCTTCCAGCGGTTCTCAGGTTCCTTCACGGTGAAATAAGTATTGAGATAGCCGTCCGGCTGCTGCGCCTTGCCGACGATATCAATAATGCGGTCAATCTCGCTTTCCAAAGCCTTATCCGGCTTTAGCATAAGCGAATACGATGCCGCCTCAATCCACTTGCCGACATCGCTGTCCTGAAACACACAGCCGTAAAACGTGCCCGTCTTCAAGCCTGCGGCAATTTCAAAGTTCTCGATTGCGTGGCTGGGCGCGGCGCCCTCTACCTCATCCTTCAGCGCGCGAAGCTGGAAGGGAATCATCTGCGTGCGTATCTTTTCAAGCATGCTTCCCCAAAAGCCGGTTCCCTTGATTACTTGCGTGTTCATTTTTGCTTTCTCCCTGTTCTGTGGTTATTTTCAAGCCGATAATAGCACGCGTTTAAGCACGCGTCAATGCGCTTCGCTGCGCTTTCAAGAGCATAATTACCATAATATAGGCAACGACGAACTTCAAGCTCATTCTTTGCGTTTGCAAAGAGAGTATAGTGATTTTCAGCAGGTACAAAAAAACCGCTCGGTTATCCGAGCGGCTTTTCTTCATCTATATGATGAAATTGTGGCACCTCCGATGGGATTCGAACCCATGTTGTCGCCTTGAGAGGGCGGTGTCCTAGGCCTCTAGACCACGGAGGCATTAAAAATCGGGGCATTTGAGTCCCGATTGGCTGGGGAACTAGGATTCGAACCTAGACAATACGAGTCAGAGTCGTAGGTGCTGCCATTACACAATTCCCCAATGCAAGCACCATCTCAGGTGCGAGAATGATTATATCGTTAATAGCCGCTGTTGTCAAGCGGTATTTTGAGAAAATGACGCGGCGGCATTTTCTTCTTTTCAGTCGGCGATAAAAAGCCGCGCCTGCGCATAAAAAGCGAACAGACCGCTCCCTTCATTTGAAATCCGCAGGGGTGGCTTTGCTGCCCCGATGAGCGATATCTATACCGCTTCCTTGCGCCATTTCCTTTACGCAGAGGCATAGCCGAACAAGGAAATGGTGCAAAACGGAGCAAGTGCGCTGCGCTTACTTGCTCCGAAAGCTTGTCAAAAACACTTTTTGACAAGCTCAAATCTTCCCTTTTCGTTTATCCCGTTCTCCCTTACTCCTTCGCCTTCTCCGCGTCGAGCTTTTTGCTCATTGCGCCCATCCAGAGCGCGAGGGCAAGCCCGACGGCGAACATTAGGGCGTAGAGAAGAACCTCGGTAAAGGATGGGGACGAGCCGAAGGGCAGAATCATAACGGTTGAGGCGACGGAAACGCCGAGGATTGCGTGCATTGTCTGCGAATAATAGTTTTTAAGCAGGGAGTTTATCAGCCTTGAGAGCAGGAGCGCCGAGAGGATAAGCCCGCCGCCCATCGGCAGAAGAATGGGCATTGACAAATCCGCGATTCCCGCCGCCATCGGCTCATACACGCCCATAAACAGGAACAGCGCGGAGGGGCTCATTCCGGGCGCGATGAAGCCTATTCCCCAAAGCACTCCGCAGATTATCCATGTGAGCGTTGTAGGAGTGGAATGCACGGAGGGTCTTCCGTTGATAACGATGAGGAAGGCGAGCATAAGCGCGAAAGCTGCAATTCCCGTTATGAGCGCCGAGCGCGGTCTGCCCTCCTTGCCGCTCTCACTGAGGAGCGCGGGCATTGTGCCGACAATCAAGCCGATAAAGAGCCATGTTGCAGGCTCCTGCGAGGTTTTGAACAGCAGCTCCACCACCTTGGATAGGAGCAGAACGCCGAGAGCGAAGCCCAGCAGCACCGAAAGATAGAAGCCGAAATCCTTTTTGAGCGACTTTATCGGGTGCGAGAGCAGCTCCATCAGCGGGCGGTAAACGCCGGTAACAATCATCAGCACTCCGCCGCTTATTCCGGGCAGGATTGCGCCCGTTCCGATAAGCGCGCCCTTGAGGGCGTTAAATAAATACCCGACTGCCTTTTTCATCGTGCCTCCATTACTTCTTCAGTCTGTCAAAAACCTAATTGCTGCTTTGGGGAAGCATGAAGGGGCCAGCCCCTTCTTTTGAAATCCGCTTTGGGTGGCTTTGCCGCCCCGAGGAGCGGCTGTAATGCCGCT
>CAZUTB010000088.1:0-7243 GCA_964622905.1 uncultured Oscillospiraceae bacterium
CAGCTTTGCCGCCCCGAGGAGCGGGATTTATCCCGCTTCCTTGCATCATTTTCTGACCGCGAAGCCGTAGGCTGAACAAGAAAATGCTGAAAACTCGGCGCAAGCTTGCTTGCTCCGAAAGCGTAGCGCCAGCGGAGCGCCTCGTTTGTCTTTGTCTTGTATTCGCCAACATAGCGCTTGCATTATTCGCAGGAGGGTGCTATAATTCCGCTTGTGAGAAACAAAGGCGTTTCGCATACTGAAGGTATTGCCTTCGTTTGCGAGCGTCTTTTGTTTTTCTGATACTATCCCTGAGCATTCACAAGGAGGATAAGGCATATGGGTTACACCAAGGACGATATCAGGAAAATCGTAAAGGAAAACGACATTCAGTTCATTCGCCTACAGTTCACCGATATCTTCGGAACGCTTAAGAATATCGCGATAACCCCGAGCCAGCTTGATAAAGCGCTCGATAATCAGATTATGTTTGACGGCTCGTCTATCGAGGGCTTTGTACGCATCGAGGAATCCGATCAGTATCTTCGTCCCGACCTTGATACCTTTGCGATTCTCCCTTGGCGTCCGCAGCAGGGCAAGGTTTGCCGCATGATTTGCGATGTATACACTCCCGATGGAAAGCCTTTTGAGGGCGACCCGAGGTATGTGCTTCGCAGAATGCTCAAGAAGGCTGCCGATATGGGCTATTCCTTCAATGTAGGGCCCGAGGCTGAATTCTTCCTTTTCAATACCGATGAGAACGGCAAGCCCACTCTTAAGACCCATGATCAGGCGGCATATTTCGATATGGGACCTCTTGACCTTGGCGAGAACGCCCGCCGCGATATGGTTCTTGCCCTTGAGGATATGGGCTATGAAATCGAAGCCTCCCATCACGAGGTTGCTCCCGGACAGCACGAGATTGATTTCAAGTACGCCGAGGCGCTCACAACCGCCGACAGAATCATGACCTTTAAGCTTGTTGTCCGCTCCATTGCAGCGCGTCACGGGCTTCATGCAACCTTCATGCCGAAGCCTGTTTTCGGCATCAACGGAAGCGGAATGCATACCAATATGTCCCTTATGAAGGACGGCAAGAACGCCTTTTATGATGAGAAGGACCCGATGCAGCTGAGCAAGACCGCTTATTCCTTTATCGCGGGTGTTCTCGAAAATATCCGCTCCTTCGCCGCTATCTCCAACCCGCTCGTAAACAGCTATAAGCGCCTTGTTCCCGGCTATGAGGCTCCCGTATACCTCGCTTGGTCGGCTAAGAACCGTTCGCCGCTTATCCGCATTCCCGCCGCCCGCGGAATGTCTACGCGCGTTGAGCTGCGTTGTCCGGACCCTGCCGCCAATCCTTATCTGCTGCTTGCAATGTGCCTTGCCGCAGGTCTTGACGGTATTGAGCGCGGACTCACTCCTCCCGCTCCGCGTGAGAACAACATCTTCACGATGACCGAGAGCGAGCGCGAGGCTGCCGGAATCGGCTCTCTGCCCGGAACGCTCAAGGAAGCGGTTGACCTGCTAGAGAAGAGCGACCTTGTGAAGGCTACCCTCGGAAGCCACATCTATAACTATTATGTGGAAGCCAAGAACAAGGAATGGGACGAATACCGCACCAGGGTTCACGATTGGGAGATTGACCGCTACCTGACAATCCTGTAATTTACTCTGCAAATCCCGCAAAAGGGTGTGGTGGAATGGCTCTGATAGGTCAGAACGTTCTTATCGCCGCACCGACGGCGGTTTCTCAAAAGCTTTTAAGTATTCTGCAATCAGCGGGCTACAATGAGTGTCAAGCGGTGCAGACGGGCGGCGAAGCGATGCGTTTGGTTGAAAGCAGATGCCCCGATGTGCTTATTACAAGCTATCGCCTGAGCGATATGATGGGCATTGAGCTGGTAAGGAGTCTTTCCGACAGGTTAAGCTCTATTATCATAACCAACGAAAGCCAGCGCCAGCTTATCGAGGAAACGCCGGAGAATGCGATAGTCCTGTCCAGTCCAATCAGTAAAGACGCTTTTCTGTCTACTGTGTCCGTAATGCTGAGGATGAACCAAAGCATGAACAGCCTGAGCAGGCGCGTATCGGAGCTGGAAACGGCTCTTGAGGAGCGCAAGCTTATGGACAGAGCAAAGGGCTTGCTGATGGATCAGCATCATATGACGGAGAGCCAAGCGCATCGGTTAATCCAGAAGATGAGTATGGACAGAGGAATGCGGCTGATAGACGTAGTAAAGGCAATCATGGAAGGCAATATCTGAGGCTTAAGCAAAGATGCGCAGGCGTTTAATTCGCTTGCGCGTCTTTTTCTTACCCCAATGACAAGCATAAAATACTATAAAAAGCAATTTAATGTATTCTATTCCGAGAGGAGACGTCCCAATGCTCTATAATGAAGGCGGCGAGCATCTGCCGAACGGCTGCGCGATAAGCGGGATAATTGATACCTCGGGCGCGCGCTTTAACGGCGGTGACATAATTGAGTCGATAGCGCTGATGCATGAGCGCTCCAACGGCTTGGGCGGAGGCTTTGCCGCTTACGGCATTTATCCCGACCATCCGGACGAGTATGCAATCCACGTCTTTTATGATGATTTGAAGGCGCAGGAGAATGTTGAGGCGTTTCTTGAAAAGCATTTTCTAATAATGCTTTCGGAAAGAATACCAACGCGGAAGAACGCGAACATCGTCAGAAGCCCGATAATCTGGCGCTATTTCGCTCAGCCGCTCCGCAACCGCGTAGCCGTTTCAGGCTATGACGAGGAGGAGTATGTCGCCCGCTGCGTGATTCACGTCAATAATGATTTTGACGGCGCGTTCGTTTTCTCAAGTGGAATCAATATGGGCGCGTTCAAGGGCGTAGGCTATCCGGAGGATATAGGCGAGTTCTATATGCTGGATAATTACCGCGGCTATTCATGGACGGCGCACGGCCGCTTCCCCACAAACACTCCCGGCTGGTGGGGCGGAGCGCATCCGTTCACTCTGCTGGATTTCTCTATTGTGCATAACGGCGAAATATCAAGCTATGACGCTAACCGCAGGTATATCGAGATGTATGATTATCATTGCTCGCTTATGACCGATACCGAGGTTATGACCTACCTTGCGGATATGATAATTCGCCGCCACGCGCTTCCGATAACCATGCTGCCCAAAATCCTTGCAGCGCCTATGTGGGACGAGATTGACAAGCTTGATGTAAAGGCAAGAGAGGAATACGAGGTTATAAGAGCGGTTTACGCGGGCGCGCTGATTAACGGGCCCTTCTCAATAATCCTCGGCTTCAACGGCGGCTTCATGGCGCTTAACGACAGGCTTAAGCTCCGCTCAATGGTAGCTGCAAAGGCGGGAAGCAAGGTCTATATTGCAAGCGAGGAAAGCGCGATAAGGCGAATTGAGAAGAAGCTTGATACGGTTTGGACTCCGCGCGGAGGCGAGCCGGTAATAGCTCTTGTGGACGAAAACGCAGATATTGGAAATAGGAGGCGCGTGCTGTGAGTATATCCTTTCAAATGCCGCGCTATGAGGTTGTAAGGCGCGAGGATAGGTGCGTCAAGTGCCGCGTCTGCGAGCGCCAGTGCGCGAACATTGTGCATCGCTATGATGCGGAGCTTGACAAGATGATTGCAGACGAAATGCAGTGCGTCAACTGCCAGCGCTGCGTTGTAATGTGCCCTACAAGGGCTATCGCAATAAGGCATTATCCCTTGGAGTACCGCGAAAACGCGAATTGGACGGAGCGCGCGATAGTAGAAATACAGCGTCAGGCGGAGGGCGGCGGAGTGCTGCTTTCGGGAATGGGCTCGCCCGATGATAAACCCATTTACTGGGACCATATGATGCTCAACGCCTCTCAGGTCACAAACCCCTCGATAGACCCTCTGCGCGAGCCGATGGAAACCCGCGTGATGCTCGGCAGCAAGCCGGAGAGCGTAAGCCTTGGCAAAGACGGAAGCGTAAGCACAAAGCTTCCTCCGCAGGTGCGCCTCTCCATGCCCGTTATGTTCTCAGCAATGTCCTTTGGCTCCATAAGCCTTAACGCGCAGAAGAGCATGGCAATCGCCGCAAAGAAGCTCGGAATTACCTTCAATACAGGCGAGGGCGGGTTGCACTCCGAGCTTGCGGATTATAAGGACGCGGCGGTCGTACAGGTTGCCTCGGGGCGGTTCGGCGTTCATACGGACTATCTCGGCGCAGGCTGCATGATTGAGATAAAGATAGGTCAAGGCGCAAAGCCCGGAATCGGCGGCCATCTTCCCGGAAAGAAGGTCAACGCTGACGTTTCGGTTACCCGAATGATTCCCGAGGGAACGGACGCGATTTCGCCCGCTCCGCACCATGATATTTACTCAATAGAGGATTTGCGCCAGCTCATATTCTCCTTAAAGGAAGCCACCGAGTATAAAAAGCCGGTGTGCGTCAAGATTGCGGCGGTTCATAATGTAGCTGCAATCGCAAGCGGAATAGTCAGAGCGGGCGCGGATGTTATCGCTATTGACGGCTTCAGGGGCGGCACTGGAGCTGCGCCTACGCGCTTCCGCGATAATGTAGGCATTCCCGTTGAGCTTGCGCTTGCCGCCGTTGATTCTCGCCTTCGCAAGGAGGGAATCCGCCAGCAGGTTTCGCTCATCTGCTGCGGCTCTATCCGCAATTCGGCGGATATTGTCAAGGCTGTCGCCTTGGGCGCGGACGCCTGCTATATCGCCTCTGCTGCGCTTATCTCCATGGGCTGCCATATGTGCGGAACCTGCTTGACCGGCAAGTGCAACTGGGGAATTGCCACTCAGGACGAGCATCTTACCCGCCGCCTGAATCCCGAAATTGCCTCGCAAAGGCTGATAAACCTGCTGACAGCGTGGAATCACGAAATTATGGAGCTGCTTGGCGGTATGGGGCTTAACTCCATTGAGGCGCTTCGCGGAAACAGGCTTATGCTTCGCGGCGTAGGGCTTAATCAAAAGGAACTTGACGTACTGGGCATTGCCCACGCGGGGGAGTGATTAGATGAAAAAGATTAAGATTGACCGCTCGCTCTGCGTTGGCTGCGGGCGTTGCGAGGTGTTCTGCACGGCTAACCATTCCGCCTCCCGCGATATATACAAGGCGTATACGCTTGAGGGGCAGCGCGGAACAAACAGAATTCATCTCATGGAGGGCAATGACGGTTATGCCGTTCAATGCCGCCAATGCAAGCACACTCCCTGCGTCTTCGCCTGCATATCGGGCAGTATGCATATTGATTTGTCAAGCGGCGCGGTTGTTAATGATACGAGCAAATGCATCGGCTGCTGGAGCTGCATTGCCGCCTGTCCCAACGGCTGCGTTTTCCCGCACCACGATAAGGACGGGCGAAAGTACGCGCTTAAATGCGATTTGTGCCTGAGCGCGGACGGCGAACCGGCGTGCGTAAAGGCGTGTCCTAACGGCGCGCTGACGCTTGTGGAGGTGTGACGGATGAAGTTTAAGTATCTGATAATCGGCTCTTCTGCCGCGTCCATAGGCGCAATTAATGGAATACGGCTTGCGGATAAGGACGGGAGCATTGCCGTTATAGGCGATGAGGAGGGCAAGGCGTACGGAAGACCGCTCATCTCCTATTATTTGCAGGGGCATACCACCGAGGACAAAATGGCTTACATGGACGAGGGCTTCTACGTCCGCAATAATACAGAGCTTTACTCGGGAGTGAAGGCCGAAAAAATTGACGCCGAGAAGAAAACGGTGAAAACCGATAAGGCAGGCACGATTGGCTATGAAAAGCTGCTCATCGCTACCGGCTCAACGCCCTTTGTTCCGCCTACGGAGGGGCTGACGGGGCAGAGCAACGTGCATACCTTCATGCGCTTTTCGGATGCTGCCGCAATTGAAAAGCAGCTTCGGGAAGACAGCAGGGTAGTTATTGTCGGCGGCGGGCTTATCGGGCTGAAGGCGGCAGAGGGCATATACGAGCATACGAAGAGCGTAACCGTTGTCGAGCTTGCCCCGCGCGTCCTCTCAACCGTGCTTGACGAGGAAGGCTCTGCAATAATGCGCGAGCGCCTTGAAAAAGCGGGAATCCGCTTTGAGCTTGGCAAGACGGTCAAGACCGTGAACGGCGAAAATACCGTTTCATCGGTTACGCTTACGGACGGAACGGAGCTGCCGCTTGATTTGCTCATTCTGGCAATCGGAGTGCGCCCGAACACAGCGCTGGCAAGGGATGCGGGCATAGTCATCGACAGGGGAATAGTGGTTGACTGCAGTATGCTCACCTCGCAAGAGGATGTTTATGCGGCGGGCGATGTCGCTCAGGGCTATGACGATTCCTCGGAGCAGAGCCGAATCCTCGCTTTGTGGGTGAACGCGACGCGGCAGGGCTTTACCGCGGGAGCTTCGATGGCAGGAATGCAGCTTGAAAAGCAGGTTTTTCTCCCGCTCAACGCAATCGGTCTTTTCGGGCTAAGCGTTGCAACCGCTGGAGTGAACGCGGGCGAGAAGGAAGGCTATGCCGTAAGAACGATAAGGGACGGCGAGGAATACCGCAGGATTGTCGAAAAGAACGGGCGGCTTCGCGGCTATGTGCTTATGGGCAAGGAGGTAAGCGGCGCGGGGATTCTGACGGAGATTATCTATCAGAAGTACACAAACGATGAGCTTTCGGGCGATACGCTTACCTCGGAGCTGAATATGCTGCTCATGCCAAAGGCATACCAGCTTGCGGCGCTTGAGCTTACGCAGGATTGAGGAGGCGCAGTTATGGAAATTAAGGCGGGGCTTACCGATTTTGAAGCGCTGAACCGAATCGTGCGCGCATCGGCGGAAAGCGGGGAAAGGCTTGTTCTCAGGGAGGTCAACGGTCAGCGCTATATCGGCTGCGGGCTTTGCGGAAAAGCCGAAATAGACGTTTACGGAACGCCGGGAAATGATATGGCGGCGTTTATGAACGGTCCCTCCATCACGGTTTACGGCAACGCGCAGGATCAGCTCGGCAATACCATGAACGCGGGAACTATCGTTGTTCACGGAAATGCGGGCGATACCACCGGCTACAGTATGCGCGGCGGCAGTATATTCATCAAGGGCAGTGCAGGCAGCCGCGTAGGAATCCATATGAAGGCATATAAGGAGCATCATCCCGTGCTAGTTATCGGCGAGAGCGTCGGCGATTTCTGCGGCGAGTATATGGCGGGCGGAACGCTTTTGATTCTCGGCACAGGCGAAGCGAAAAGCCCGATAACCCGCTGCCCAAACCAAAGATCACCAAAGTCCACATGAT